>JAEZHT010000058.1 GCA_023436805.1 Bacillota bacterium | reverse complement strand
TTCTAGTTCTTTCGATACTTTCTTGATGAAGTTACTTCTAGGTAAGGTGTAGACTTCATGATTTGGTTTATAAACCATTCGGTCATAGATCGGATAATAGGTGTCTTTCTTTAAATATCTAGGTAGTTTTATGGTTTGTTTAACCTTAGACCTTAAAGATCCAAAGAAGCCTTTCATCGCTTCATCGACTTTACGAATGATCATTTGACCTTGAGTGGTACTTAAGTAACGATAGTGTTCACTGTCTTTAAGTAGTTGATAGTTTTCGTTATAGGATAAGTAGCCATTAGTTTTTATAAAATGTTGTCTGACATTATAAAGGGCTTGATTATATAGACTTCTTGAAGCACGCATTAATGATAATAGAAACTGGTGTTGATTTGGATTCAAATAGAGTCTTGTTTTTAGGGCTTTATAAGGCATAAAACGATTCCTCCTTTCCTACTTAAATTATACCATAAAAGCACCCTTATTTATACATTTTATGACACTATTTAATTATATATAATTTTCACAATACTAGTATTTAATACCAAGTTTATAGTAGAATTATATAAACTGATTGAAAGAACATTCGGAAAGCGAACAATAAAAGACGAACTTTCCTAGTAAATAAAAAAAGACCTCGCGGTCTTTTTCATTTTAGAATATGTGTTTATACGGAAATACGGTCGCGCTCATTTGCTTGCCCATCACTGCAGGATCGGCATTCATATAATCAATCGCTTCTTCTAAGGTGTTTGCTTTGAAAACGACTAGCCCAAACCCATCTTGGTTTGGGTTTTCTGTTCTACCCACATGGATGATTTTACCCGATTGATGATCTTTTTTTATACGATCAAAATGGGCTTCTAAAGCATCTTCATCGTTTTGAGTCCAGGCGTGTTCTTCTTGAAGTCTTTTGGATAATTTCAAAACATAGATATAGGTATTCATGCTTTTCTTTGTTTTTCTTGATCCATGAAATCACGATATGAACGCATGATGTGTTTTTGCATGAGTTCTCTGGCTAAAGCTGGCTGTTTGGATTTAATGGCTTCAACAATAGAACTGTGTTCTTGATTGGATTTTTCGACATATTTCGCATGGTCTTTTCGAATGATAGGTGGTACAGTGTTCCATAAACTTTCAATCAATCGAACGGTTTTCTTCAATTTGGATAAGGCATGAATTTCTTGATGAAATTGATGGTTCAAAGCCAAATACTTACCATAATCTGTGCATTGTAGCATATCTTCATGGAGATTAATTAGTTTGGATAAATCATTTTCCAAAGATGCTGCAATGAATGCACATTCGCTTTCTAAGTTAGCTCTAAGCCAATAGTGTTCATGTACATCTTCCATTGAAAATGGCAAAACAACCGCCTTTTTGGTAGGGCTAAACTCGATGAAGTTTTCTTTTTCAAGTGCCAACAATGCTTCTCTGACAGGCATTCTAGAAACCCCTAAATCAGCAGCAATCTTTTCTTGTGTGAGTTGTGTACCTGCAGCGATTTCACCACTGAGGATGGCATTTTTTATTTCCAATGCGATTTTATCACGCAATGAAATATTTTCAATTTTCTTCATTAAATAATCACCCTTTGTTTGATAACGTCTATTATAATAAAATGATAACATGTTTTTTGGATAATGTATACAAGAAAGACGATGCTTGCGCACCGTCTTTGGTTTATATTCTCGCGACTTTCGTTTCGTAAGCCGCTTTTTTCACTTCGGATGCTACCACTTCTGAAACCCTTGGATCAAAGGCAGAAGGGATGACACATTCTGGTGATAATTCGGCGTCACTGATGAGTTTTGAAATACCCACAGCAGCGGCTAATTTCATTTCTTCATTGATGCGGCTAGCACGACAATCGAGTGCCCCTCTGAATAACCCAGGGAATGCGAGGATATTATTGACTTGGTTTGGTGAGTCACTTCGACCAGTTCCGACAATATAAGCGCCTGCAGCTTTCGCATCCGCATAAGAAATTTCAGGTTCAGGGTTGGCCATCGAGAACACAATCGCATCCTTAGCCATCGATTGAATCATTTCTTTAGAAACAATTTTCGGTGCAGATACACCAATGAATACATCCGCGTTTTGGAATGCATCTTTAAAAGCAATTCTTTCACGCTTTGGATTAACGATTTCAGTGAGTTCTTTGGTTAAGAAATCATATTGATCGTAATCGTCTTTCGTGATGATGCCTTTAACGTTATAAGCCAAGATGTTTTTTACACCCATCTTTGAAATCATACGGATGATGGAGCTGCCTGCAGCACCTGCACCTGAGACGACCACTTTGATGTCTTCAAAACGTTTGTTAACTAATTTTAACGCATTGATCAGACCTGCAGTAACCACAATTGCGGTGCCGTGTTGGTCATCATGAAACACTGGGATATCCAAGGCTTCAATGAGCGCACGTTCGATTTCAACACAACGTGGTGCGCTGATATCTTCTAAATTAAAACCACCAAATGCAGGGGCTAATGCCTTACATATCTGAATGATTTCTTTGGGATCTTTGGTATTTAAAGCGATTGGTACCGCGTCTACATTACCAAAGCGTTTGAGTAATGCACACTTGCCTTCCATGACTGGTAAGCTGGCTTCTGGACCAATATCGCCTAAACCCAATACCGCTGTACCATCGGTAATGACGGCTACGGTATTGCCTTTCCAAGTATATTTGTACACATCATCCTTGTTTTTGTTGATTTCAATACAAGGTTGAGCTACCCCTGGTGTATATGCAAGATTTAAGTCTTCTCTAGACTCGATGGGTGATTTTAAATACGTGCCCATCTTGCCTTGCCATTCTGCGTGTTTTAACAACGCTTTTTCATAAACTGTAGACATGGTAATACCTTCCTTTTTTTAACTAAATAACATCAATAAGAAACTGGTGAGTAATAGAATGAATGCGCCACCGATACGCGATGAGATTTGCGCAAACGGCATAAGTTCCATACGTTTGGATGCACCAAGTACTGCAACGTCACCTGTAC
>JAEZHT010000055.1 GCA_023436805.1 Bacillota bacterium | reverse complement strand
CAACATTGGCGGATATGATTAAAGGATTTCAAGATCCAAAAAACGAGAAAACCAATCCAGTTTTGAATGATGTCAATGTGGATTTTACGATAAATATCGATATTGAAACTAAAAGAATCGTAAGTATAGAAGCTGATTTATTGGATTATCTCGTGGCTCATTACGAAAAAAACGGTAGTAATATGTACTATGATATACCGACAATTATGCAAATAAAGCTAACTTATGACGAAATAGACATACCTGATTTGATTTGGGAAGACATGATTGCAGATGATGCATCGATGTCGGTGGATGGCAAACACCACATCATCCAGGTTGGCCAAGTCACCAATACCAAAATTCAATATCTTTATGATACGGATTTACTGGTGTTAACGGTGGATGAACAAAGTTTCTACCGTATGACCTCGCCGGATGATGTTTTACCAAATGTCCTAGTGAGGACATCATCAGGGGATATCGTTGAATTTGAAGTATCTGACACCGTAAGTTTAGATCCAGGTATTTACTATTTTTACGTAAGTAGATGGCAAATCGGTGATGTTTCACTTCTGATTGAAAAGGTATAAGCAGAGCGATCTGCTTTTTCTTTTTTGTGTTTTCGTGGGATTTAGCTTTTACTGTTAAGGAAGTCTCAAAATCATGTATAATGATAACGTACGGTGATTTTTATATGAATATAAACAAACTTAAAAAACATGAAATTCCCAAACACGTCGCCATCATTCTAGATGGCAATGGTCGATGGGCGAAAAAACGGGGTTTACCCCGCACATTTGGACATTACCAAGGCGGTTTAAACATTGGTAAAGTCGCACAACATGCAGATGAACTTGGCATAGAAGTTTTAACCGTCTATGCTTTTTCGACTGAAAACTGGTCGAGACCCAAGGATGAAGTCGATTATTTGATGACTACCCCAATCAAAGAGTTTTTCAAATACAAAGAAAAAATACTCAACTCTAACATTCGAGTGAAACATGTGGGCAGAAGACAAGAACTTTCAAAAGAATTGCTTGAAATCATCGATGATTTAGAAGTCCAAACCAAAGATCATCCTGGTACGCTTTTACAAGTGGCTTTCAATTATGGTTCGTATGATGAATTGTTAACAGCCTATCAATTGATGATGAAAGAAGGTATTACGAACCCAACGAAACAAGATGTTTATGACCATCTAATGGTTAAACAACCTGTCGATTTACTCATTCGCACCAGTGGTGAACAAAGGGTGTCGAATTATTTGTTGTGGCAAATCAGTTACGCCGAGTTTTATTTCACCAAAACGCCATGGCCAGCGTTCAATAAAAAAGCATTATGGAAAGCCATCCAACATTATCAAAAACGCGATAGACGCTTTGGAGGACTTAAAAAATGAAACAAAGAGTGATTACCGGCGCAGCTTTGCTGGCAATATTCATACCGATTGTCATGTTAAAAGAATTATTTATTGTGTTCCAAATGGCGATGATCGCGATGGTCGTCGTGGGTTCTTTAGAACTCATTGGTATGTACAATAAACAAAAGAAGTTTTCCAAGGTACCAAGCACGCTTACTGTGGTCGCTGCGATATTGACATATCTCACCGCGGTACTCGCTTGGAGTAGTGATACGATTCTACCAGGACTTACGCCAATTGACATCAAAGTTAACTTTGTCGCAATCGCGATGGTTGTCGTATTTTTGATGTTTGGTCTGATTGTATTCTATGACGATTACGATGGGTCAGATATTGGTAAATCAATCACAGTCATTTACTACATGGGTTTAGGTGCAGCAGCCATTTCGATCTTGAGATTGATCGGGATGAGATTCCTTGTGTATCTATTCTTAGTCACCATCGCAACCGACATGTTTGCTTATTTCTTTGGTATGCGTTATGGTAAACACAAAATGGCACCAAGAATCAGCCCAAAGAAATCGTGGGAAGGTGCATTTGCAGGCACCATCATCGCAACCATCTTAGGGACAGGGTTTGCTTTATTCTATGGTGATATATTCACTTGGAAGTTTTTAAATGACCCGTTCCAACAAACTTTATTACAAAACTTTTCATCCTTGGGGTATGAACCCCTTTGGATTCAAGCATTGGTATTCATCCCAATCACCATGGTCGCATCCATCTTAGGTCAAGTTGGGGACTTGGTTGCGAGCAGATTAAAACGTACATATGAGATCAAGGACTTTGGAAAAATTTTCCCAGGTCACGGTGGGGTATTAGACCGTTTTGATTCAGCCATTTTCGTCGCACTATTCTTAGTAGCTGTCTTTATGGCCATCAATGCGCTGTTCCCACTTGTGAATAGTTTGATCCTATGAAGTCCATTTATATTTTAGGCGGTTCTGGTTCCATTGGAACACAAGCCCTCAATGTCATTGAACAATACCCCGACAAATTCAAACTCATTGGTATTTCTTTAGGCAATCGAAACAGCGCATCCAATGTCGTGAATCTTCAAAAATTTCAACCAAAAATCGTTGTTTTAAAGGACGATACCCATCTAGAAGAATACAAAAGAATAGCCCCAAATACCCATTTTGAACTAGGGGATGAAGGGTTACTCGCTTTAGCAGCCTACCCTGTACCAGGGCTTTTGGTGAATGCATTGATGGGATCTGTGGGGTTATTACCAACCGTAAAAGCGATAGAATCTAAAAAAAATGTAGCACTTGCCAATAAGGAAACTTTGGTGATGGCGGGTGATTTGATAAACCAGTTAGTCAAAAAACACAGCGTTGAACTCATCCCGATTGACTCAGAGCACAACGCCATTTTACAAGCACTTTTAGGAGAGTCTAAAGAGGACATCCAATCCATAACCATCACAGCCAGTGGCGGATCTTTTAGAGATTTGAATCGAGAACAGTTAAAATTCGTCACCAAAGGTGATGCATTAAAACACCCAAACTGGCACATGGGTGCTAAAATAACGATTGATAGTGCAACCATGATGAATAAAGGCTTGGAAGTCATTGAAGCCCATCATTTGTTTGGTATCCCCTATCATCAAATTAAAACCGTATTACATAAAGAATCCATCATCCATGGGATGGTGACATTCAAAGATGAATCGACCAAAGCCATTTTAGGGTATCCAGACATGCGTATGCCGATTTTGTACGCCCTCAGTTACCCACGTCATTTAGCCCTCAATATCCAACCTTTGGATTTAACAACCTTGGGCACACTGACATTTAAACCGATGGATTATGAAAGATTTCCGCTACTCGCCCTCGCATATCGAGTTGGTGAATTGGGCGGTTTATACCCAACCGTGATGAATGCAGCGAATGAAAAAGCGGTTGCGTTATTTTTAAACAACGAGATCACGTTCTTAGACATCGAACGTTTGGTCATTGAAGCAGTAGAATCATTTAAGGAAAACAAAGATAACCCAACCTTAGAAGATATCTTAAACTGTAACCACAAGATTTATGAAAAGGTAGGCAAGTAAACATGGAAGTTATTATCAACTTATTGGCCTTCGTATTCTCATTGGGACTCATTGTAGCCCTACATGAACTTGGACATTTCTTCTTCGCAAAAAGAGCTTCCATTTTATGTTTTGAATACGCAGTAGGCATGGGACCAGTGATTTGGTCCACGCGTAAAGGGGAAACCCAATATGCAATCAGAGCGATTCCGATTGGTGGATTTGTCTCAATGGCAGGTGAACAGGACCTGTCAATCGTTCTTAAAAAGGGCGAAAAAGTAGGTTTAAACTTAGAAAATGGTGAAGTCAAAGACATCATCTTAGGTGACTTTCAAACAGCAGAAATCTCTATGGTCGTCGCTTCATATGACCTTTATGATAAAGGCAATCAAGGCCTATTTATTGAAGGTGAAGTAGATGGAATTAGCAGATTTTTAACGGTTAAAAAAGATGCATTTTATGTTTTTTCAAACAAGAAGAGATTACAAGTTGCGCCGTATGAAAGATCGTTTGAATCGAAAACCTTATGGCAACGCTTTTTGACGATATTTGCGGGACCTGCGATGAATTTCGTACTGGCATTTTTCCTATTCCTAATCGTTGCTTCAATTCAAGGAAAACCACTTAACGTTAATCGTGTTGGTAATGTAATTGAGGGGAATCCAGCATTCATCGCTGGATTACAAGATAATGACCAAATCATTCGCATCGGTGCGATGGATGTCACCAATTGGCAAGACATTGGTACAGCCCTCCAAAGTGTGAGTGGTCAATCGGATGTTTTAATCCGTGTCATTAGAAACAATCAAACGATTGATTTAATCGCTAACCCTCGTGTTGATATCAACTCGATGGGGATATCGAATTTTACAGGTACAGTTGTCAACGGTTCAAATAATGGGGCGATCATCGGTAATGCTTATGGTAAAGCGAGTGGCTTACTCGAAGCAGGTGATATCATCACATCGATCAAATTAAACGATATTACATACCCCATTTTAACTTGGGCAGATTTGGTTGATTTCGCCAAAACAACCAATGGCGGTTCTGTATTCGTTACATTCACCCGTGGCGTAGAAACCAAAACAGTCAATTGGGTGGTTTGGGAAAACGAAGTGCTCAGTAGCCAAGGGGTTCCAAGTGTCACAACAACCATTGGTATCGAACCTGATTTCAGTTTTGACTTTGGGTATGCCATTGTCTCAGGATTCACCGGTATTGGTGATTCCGTCAATCAAGTCATCGCTGTGTTGGGTTTATTGTTTGGTGGTTCAGATCAAATCGGTTTAAATGATTTGTCCGGTCCAGTCGGCATATTCAACATTGTGGGTCAATATGCTAAACAAGGTTTAGGGGCTTATTTATGGTTTGTTGCGTTCCTATCCGTTAATATTGGGGTCATGAATTTATTACCGATTCCGGCACTAGATGGCGGTAGATTGGTATTCTTAGGCATTGAAGCCGTGATTCGACGTCCCATCAATAAAAAGGTTGAGAATACAGCGAATAACGTCATGTTTTTCCTACTTATGGCACTCTTTGTGTACGTCACATTCTTTGATATCTTGAGGTTATTCTAATGAAAATATACACGAAACGTGGCGATTTAGGTGAAACCGACCTCATTTCTAAACGTGTCATCAAATCGGATTTAGCCATCCATTTGGTGGGCGAAATTGATGAAGCATCGGCTCGATTGGCTTTGTGTAAACATTATATCGATGATGAAAACATTTTAAAAAAGTTATCCGAAGTCGATCACTATTTATTTTTAATATCATCCATTATTGTGGATGTAGAAGATAAACTAAAAATCAGAATACCAGAAACAGCAGTTACGCAATTAGAATTAGACATCGATGAGATGGATAAAGTATTGCCAGTGCTTAAAAGATTCATCACATACGATGGCGGGATCGATGCCATCCAAGTATCGCTGTTGCGTACCCAAGTACGTAAGGTAGAACGTTTGTTGGTAGATTACCCAACCCATGAACTTGTTTTAAAGTATATGAACCGTTTATCGGATTACCTATATACACTGATGCGTTACATGAACTTCATTCAAAACATCGAAGAAACCAAGCGAAGCTAATCCAGCTTCGTTTTTTCTTACATACGTGTGCATGACGCACAGGCGCATTTTTAATAGGTTCTTATGTCATGATAGGGCGAAATAAAGCCAAAAAATCTTTTTTCATATTTTTGAGAAAATGTGTTGACTTTAATTTTCAACTGAGATAGAATAATACACGGCCGATACAGAAAAGGGCTCAAATAACAAAAATGAGAAAACAAAAGAATTAAAAAAGTTGCTCAAAATGGTTGACTTAAAAACGTAGCCATGTTATTATAAATGAGCGCTCAAATGAGGGCTGCAACGTAGGTCTTTGAAAACTGAATGATGATGAGTGTATAAAGAATAAACATAAAAGCAATTCTAATGAAA
>JAEZHT010000030.1 GCA_023436805.1 Bacillota bacterium | reverse complement strand
TTTGACTTTAGATGAAAAAGCTGGACAAATGATTCAAGCTGAACGCATCAACAATAATAACGGCATTTCAGTGGACGATGCGAGAAGACTCAACATCGGTTCGATTTTAAATGGCGGCGGGAATACCCCAACCACCAACAACGTACCGAGTTGGTATTTGATGTATCAGTCGTATTATCAAGCATCGATTACCAGTTCCTCAGGGATTCCAGTCATTTACGGCATCGATGCTGTCCATGGCCATGGTAACCTTTTAAACGCAACCATTTTCCCGCACAATATCGGTCTCGCAGCCGCGAATAATCCAGATTTGATGAGACAAATCGGGGAAGTCACGGCGTATGAAATCGCACAAACTGGCTTAACCTATAACTTTTCGCCTTCGATTGGGATTCTTAAAGATAAAAGATGGGGCAGAACCTATGAAACCTTTGGTGAAAACCCTGCAATTCCAATGAATTTGATTCAACCATACATTGAAGGGTTACAAACCTATGATATCGCCGCATCCGCGAAGCATTTTGTCGGCGATGGTTATACCACTTACGGGACAGGTTTGGGTGGCAAACTCGACCGTGGCAACGCCACCATCTCATTAGATGATTTAAACAATATACACTTACCGCTATATAAAGAAGCGATTGAAGCTGGGGTCAAAACCATCATGGTTTCTTATAGCAGCCTTAACGGTCTTCAAATGCATGAAAACAAATACATGATTACCGACATCCTTAAAGGTGAAATGGGGTTCAAAGGGTTTGTCATCTCTGACTATAATGGGATTGATAACATCGCTGCTTTATCTTTTGAACGAAAAGTAGCAGGTGCCATCAACGCTGGGATTGATATGTTGATGCAGCCACATAATTTTGAAGATACCATTGCCGCGATTAAAATCGGGGTTCAAACCGGAGACATCGAAATGTCTAGAATCGATGACGCTATTAGTAGAATATTGACAGTCAAATATGAAATGGGTTTATTTGAACCCAAAGAACGATTGAATCCAGATTTACGTAACGCCAACAGCTTAAGCGTAGCGAGACAAGCGGTGCGAGAATCGTTGGTATTGCTTAAAAATGAAAATAACGTTTTACCATTATCCAAATCATCCAATTTATTGGTGGTTGGACAAGGGTCAAATAACCTAGGGATTCAATCTGGTGGTTGGACCGTGACTTGGCAAGGCAGTGACAATTTAAACATCGCTGGCACATCCATCTTAAAAGCATTCAGAGAAGCGACTTCGGGTCAAATTTATACAAACATGGCCGATGTCAATAAAGTGGATGCCATTATATTGGTATTATCGGAAAAACCACACGCCGAAATGATGGGCGATTCTGTGGGGTTATCCTTGATTGATGATACGGGGTATGCTCAAAACTTAAACTGGATCAACCAAGTGAGAAATGCAGGCAAACCGGTCATTACCATCATGCTTTCATCAAAACCGTTATTAGTGACGGATTACATCGATGACTTCGATGCCTTTGTCATGGCATTCCTGCCAGGGACAGAAGGGGCAGGCATCACCGATGTCCTTTATGGCGATTATGACTTTGTTGGTAAACTGCCTTATACCTATCCAATGTATGTATCTCAAGCTGCACATACGATGCTCGATGCCAATTATGACCCAGAGGATTACTTGTTCCCATATGGGTATGGATTGAACTATCCAAACTAACTAAAATATAATGATTATAAAGAGTCCGAAAAATCGGACTTTTTTGTTGTTTTAATGCTTGTTTTTTGGCTTGATTACGATGTAACCGCTATCATTAATATTAAATGTAAAACTTCTAATTTAGTGTCTATTATTTATAATAACTTATGATAAAATGAGGGTGTAATCAACGATACATTACAGGAGAAAAATGAATATGAAAGACCATCTTTGTCAGGAAAAGCTCAATCTTTTTTATGCTAGAATGGCGGAAAACAAGCAAAAACCAGGACCGCTCATGCCTACATTGCATGATGCGCAGTCGATTTTTGGCTATATTCCTTTAACCGTTCAAAAGATCATTTCAGAAGAACTTGGCGAAAGCATTGCTAAGATCAATGGTGTTGTCACTTTTTATGGCAACTTTTCTGTTACACCCAAAGGCGAACATACTGTTTCTGTATGCTTAGGTACCGCTTGTTATGTCAGGGGTTCTAAGAACATCATGGAAACCTTGGAAAACGAACTCAAAATCAAAGAAAAAGAAACAACCCCGGATGGACAAGTCACCCTTGTTGCGACACGTTGTATTGGCGCGTGTGGTTTAGCACCGGTTTTTTCCGTTGATGGTGCGATCCACGGCAACGCCAACGTGTCTAAAGTCAAAGACATCATCAAAGAACTTAAGGAAACCCACCATGAAGCTTAATGAACTCATGGCTTTGATGGATGCGAAAAGTTATACACCTACTTTGATGAAAGATAAAGACATCCATTTTGCTTTTTGTTCCGATTTGATGAGCGATGCTTTGGTCATTATGAATTCGGTGAAAGACCCAAAAATCTTAGAACACACCATCCTCATCACGGGTTTAGCGACCCAACAATCGATTCGAACGGCAGAAATGCTCGATGTCGATGTGGTTTTATTGGTCAGAGGTAAAATCCCTTCTGAAAAAGTCATTTTACTGGCACACGAAGCGCAGGTCATGTTGTTATCGACAGAAACCACCATGTTTAACGCGAGTGGCATTTTGTTTGAAAAAGGCATCCGCGGCGTTAAATATAACATCCAATGGTAAAAGAACACCAAATCATTGCTGGCAACTTTGATTTAGCAGGTAGAGCGTCATCTGACCTTAAGCGCTTGTTGAAACATAGTGCCACATACCCGCGATTATTCATCAACCGTGTCTGTTCCGCTTCTTATGAAGCCGAAATCAATGTCGTCATCCATTCCGTGGGTGGCTATATGACTTATGACGTTGAATCCGATACGATTGAACTCAACTTTTATGACGATGGTCCTGGGATTCCAGACATCGAACTCGCGATGAAAAAAGGGTA
>JAEZHT010000018.1 GCA_023436805.1 Bacillota bacterium | reverse complement strand
GCGTATAGTAGACCGGTCACAAATTGACTAGAAATATTACCAGAAATTTTATACTCACCAGGTATCAATTTACCCTTAATTTCGAGGGGTAAATTTTCATCAAATTGGCGATATTGGATGCCCATTTGGTCAAATACCCTTAAATACTCCGAAATAGGTCGTTTTCGAAGCCCTGACTTACCATCAAACGTAACTTCGGTATCAGTCAAAAGTGCTACTGGTACTAAGAATCGTAAACTGGAGCCAGACTCGTTTGCAAATAAAATTCTCGATGGTTTTTGAATTCCGTTGGATTCAACAACGATACCTTCTGGCGTCTTTGTAATGTTGACGCCTAATACTCTCAACATGTCTATGGTTGCTTCTGTATCTTCTGATTCAAGTGGTCTTTTTATGATGCTTCTACCCTGTGCTAACGCAGCTGCAATCAATGCACGATGTGTGATTGACTTACTTGGTACAACTTCAATGTGTCCCTCACTTAGAGGTTTGTGAATGATAACATTCATACAATACCTCCTTTGTGATGGGTTGAATCATTGGCTTTCCGATTTCGCTCAAGAATATCATCTTTAATTGACCATGTGTGTTTTTCTTATCGTAAAAGATATCTTCAATGAGTGGGATTGGATTCGTATTCAGTAGTCCCAAATCATATTTTTCTAATATAAGTTTTAACCCCTTAAATATCTCAGGTGGTGTAATGCCTAATTTTTGACCAATTTGTGTGGCAATCAACATACCTTCAGCCACAGCGAATCCATGGGTGATTTTATAATTACTTTGTTTTTCAAGTGCATGCCCAAATGTGTGACCGAAATTGAGAAACATCCGTTCATTCAGATCAAATTCATCAATCAAAACTACCTGACGTTTAACCATAATCGATCTTTCAATCATTTCTAGCGTTTTTATTTGACCTTTGAGTAATTTGTCTTGTAGTATGGCATCGCCGATATAAGCGGATTTTATGACTTCAGCCATACCATTCTTATATTCATAATCAGGCAATGTCTTTAAAAAGTCGGGATCTATAATGACCAATTTAGGTTGATAGAATGTCCCCACCATATTTTTACCTTTACTGCTATTTATCGCCGTTTTCCCGCCAATAGATGAGTCTACTTGGGCAAGCAAAGTGGTCGGTATTTGAACATAAGGGACCCCTCGATAAATGGTCGATGCTACAAAACCAGCCAAATCACCGATGACACCGCCACCAAAAGCAATCAAAAGGTCGGTTCTCTTCATCCCTTGTTGAATTAATTGATCTATCACAGTCTCATATACTTCGAAGGTTTTGGATGTTTCACCTGGCTCTACAACCACAAATATTAAAGTGAACTCTTTCAAAACATCAGCGATTAAACTTTGATGAAGGTGATGAACGTTTTCGTCAGTGACAATGAAAATCTTATCGCCTTTATACCATTTTCTAATTTCATTTGGTAACTGTAAAATCGCTTTGTGGTCTAATAATATATCATATGCATGATTGTCTAAAGACATTTGTATTCTCATTAAAAACCACTCCTTTTCTTCGTGGATTGTATGAACATTTCTGACAAGGCTGATTTATCATTTTCATTCAGTGCTTGTTTAATCTTATCCAATTCACTTTCAAATTTTTCTATCTCTTTAATCAAAATTGATTTATTCTCAAAAAAGAGTTCTGTCCATAAAACTTCGTTGATCATGGCTATTCTCGTCAGGTCTCTAAATGAATCCCCAGTAAAGCTAGAGGTTTCTTCATAGGTATCGCTATTGACCAAAGCAACCGCCATGGCGTGAGGTAACTGTGATGTGAACCCAATCAATTGGTCATGACGTATAGGATCTATGACCGTGATCTTTTTAAACTCTAAATCTCTGCCTAATTGTTTTATGACTTCAATCGCTTCAGGTGTTGAGTGTTCTGATGGTGTGATCAAAAAGTTCGCACCCCTAAACATTTTGCAGTCAGCACGATCAATACCTTTGGTTTCTCTCCCTGCCATTGGGTGGTGTGAAACATAATATACATCCTTCGGTAGCAATGCTTCGATTTGGGGAATCATTTCCACTTTGGTGCCCGCAACGTCTGTGATGATTTGTCCAGGTTTCAATTTATCTTTAATTTCGTTTAGAAAAGTAACGTTCAACTGTGGGTAGAAACCTAAAACAACCACTTCACAGAGTGGTAGATATTTTAGACCTGCATCTTTGATATAGCCTCTTTCGATGGCAATTCTTTCCGATTCTTTTGTACGGTTGTATCCGTATACTTCATAACCTTTTTGAGTTAACCCTTCAGCGTAACTTCCCCCAATAAGGCCCAATCCCGCTATAAAGATTCTCATTTGATTTTCTTTTCAAGGACATCCGAAAGTTTGTTCAACTCTTGCATCATGTGATCAAACTTTTCGAGTTTTAGTGATTGCGCACCATCGCTCATGGCATGTTCTGGATCAGGGTGTACTTCAACAATCAGTCCATCTGCACCTACAGCGTAACTTGCCATGGAAAGTTTTTCAATCATCGAATATTTACCGGCAGCATGTGAAGGGTCAATGATAACTGGTAAGTGTGATAATTCTTTAATGGCCAATACTGCACTGATGTCTAATGTATTTCTGGTATATTTTTCAAACGTACGAATCCCACGTTCACATAGAATGACATTTTCATTTCCGGATGCCATGATGTATTCAGCACTCATCAACCACTCTTCAATGGTTGCTGATAAACCACGTTTGAGTAAGATTGGTTTTTTTGTTCTAGCACCAAGCTGTTTAAGCAAATGGAAGTTTTGCATGTTGCGTGCACCGAGTTGATAAATATCTACATAAGGTTCAAACGCTTCAATCATATCCTCACTCATGATTTCCGATACAATGGCTAAATCATATTTATCGGCAACTTCACGCATAATTTTCAAACCTTCTAAACCCATCCCTTGAAATGCATATGGACTGGTTCTCGGTTTAAATGCACCACCGCGTAAAATTCTCGCACCGGATGCTTTGACAGCTTTCGCGATCTCATCTGTGTTTGCAAAAGACTCGATGGAACAAGGACCTGCCATGACAACAAATTGGTCTCCACCAATGAGGATGTCCTTACCGACTCGAATGACAGTATCTTCTCGTTTGAAAGATCTACTTGCCAATTTGTATGGCGTTGATACACGGGTGACTTGAAACACACCTTCAAATGCTTCTAAGTCTGTTGGGTTTAAACTTTTGGTGTCTCCGATGATACCGAACACGATATTGGTTTCAGAGGATGCATCTTTGATACCAAAACCTTTGGACACTAGAAAATCAGAAATACGTTTAAACTGTTCTTTTGTTGCTTGGGGTTTCATTTGTACAATCATGGTTTTTCTCTCCTTAAAAATGAAAAAATCCTTAGGAATGTCCTAAGGATAAGAAGTTCATCAATTAGCACATTTCCTATTATGTTCACCAATAAAAAGGAATGTGTTTGCATTCCCTTAAATATAATAATAGTAATAGGAAAATCTAATTTGAGTCTTTTGCATTAAAATCAAGCCTTCTTTTTGAAAATATATTATCACAGAAATGCCTCAAATACAACTTATTTTTGAATATGTGAGATGTACGATAAGAATTTATTAATCAATACACCGTGCCACTTAATAGACTGTATCTCAAAAGTATCTTCATCTTTATACCATTGCCAAGAAGGTTCCCAATAATTTGTTTTGAGTGTTTTATTCAAATAGTCTACAGATGCTTTCAATACATCCGAATCGATACCATAGTTTTCATCATCAATGGGATAATCAAATGGCATGGTAGCATAACCTTCCCATGCATCTATAGGATCAATTGAGCCCTGAATTTCTGTGAAAAGTTTATCCTTGAATTGTGCTAGCAATTCAAATCCAGGCTCTTCTTCTTTCAACGCATGGTATAGTCTTGCAAGTACAACAAGATCGTGTTTTTCACTACATGGTATATTCAAATATGAAGTGATGTGTTTGGTTGCTAGTGACAAAGCTGACTTATAGCCAGATGTATTTTTATTTGCAAGCAAAATTGTTGATGCTAATATACTGCCTGTTGGGTTAATGGTTTGTGGTTTATTTGGATCATGCATCCACCATATAGCGCAAGGATAATCATTATTCGACGGTATAGTTGATGGCCATAAATCATTATCAATGGTCTTAATTAGGTATTTGAAAGTACGATTAACCATATCTTTTGTATACTCATCCAAATTGCTGTCTCTAAATCCCACATCGACTAATATTTCTAGTGCAATCGATGTTTGAAATGGAGAAGAGTTGGGATTGGTTGAATCCGGTTCTAAGCCATGACCAAAACCGCCATCTTTATTTTGATATATAGAAAGTGCATAAGCAACCATCTCTTTTTCATCTTTTTCGAACAAAGTATTGAATATCGCAACTTCCAAGTCTCTGCCTTGGCCATACATCTTTTGTTTAAAAATTTCCAAGTCCATAAAAGTTCTCCTATGAAAAAAGCACTTATTTAGTGCTGTTTTTCTTTAATAAGTCTCTGATTTCTTCTAATAATACGATATCTTCTGGTTTTACTACAGGTTGTGGATTTAATTTTGCTTCTTCTTCTTTTTTAATTCTTTCTTCTTCAGCCAAACGTTCTTTTTTTGCTTGTCCTTTGACCATTTGAACAATCACTATATAAATAAATAGTGCAATTAATAGAAATTCAAATGTCACTTGAATAAAATTACCATACTTCACTGTAGCATAAATTGGATCTCCTGAGATGGCGTCAGTACCGATTTCTCTTACTCGCCAAACAAGGTCCTTAAAATCTGCTTCACCTAACAGTGCTGCAATCAGTGGAAATAAAATGTCGTTGATCATGGATGAAACAATTTTACCAAAGGCTGTAGCCATGATGACCCCAACAGCCAAGTCTAAAATATTACCGCGACTGACAAACGCTTTAAAACCTTTAAGGAATTTCATAATAAAATTCACCCCTTTACAAGGTTAATTATATCACCAAAATCATAAATAATTCTTTCATTTGCAGTTCGTAATCTGCTTTCTGATTGGTGTCCACCCGCATACAACAACACTTTTACGCCCAAAGCTTTGGCTACCTCTGCATCGTGTATGGTATCTCCGACATACAAACAAGTATTAGGATCAATATTGGCTGATTGCATAAATTGAATACCACGTTCAACTTTACCTTGACCTTTTATATTGTCGGTACCGATAATATGTTCAAAAAAATCATAGATTTTGAGTACCTTGGTCTGTTCAATCAAGTTATCTGTTTGAGAAGCGGATAAAACGATGTTCTTAATGCCAAGTTCTCTTAATTGATTTAAAGTCTCGATCACACCTGTATGGATGTTACATTTAAAGCTTGAAGGCTGGTATCTTTCAATAAAAAATTGGCTAAGTTCATCAAATGATATCTTTTCAAAAGTAAGACCAGCTTGAATATAATAGTCTTTAATTGGAAATCCGAATACATTTTTGTATGCTTCGACAGATAAAACAGGTTTAGATTGTTGGATCAACATTTGGTTTAATAGGTCCAAACATAAATCCAAATCATCTAATATTGTTCCATTAAAATCCCAAATAACATATTGATACATACGAAACACCTCACTTATTTAGACGATGGAATATAATGCATTATATTATTTATTTGACTTTCATTTTATGCACTATTATCATTTTTATATGGTTTTACATAGTAAAGAAAATTGTAATTGGTTTTTATAAATTTAAAACCACAATCCTGTGGTTTTACTTGTGATATGGATGTCCTTTGAGTATTTGAAACCCACGATAAATCTGCTCAACCAAAATTACTCTCATCAATTGATGGGGAAAAGTCATTTTTGAAAAGGACAATAGGTAATTACAGCGTGCATAAACTGCTTCAGTGAATCCGTAAGAACCGCCAATGATAAACGTTAAATCTCTTTTATCGTATGTCATCCAACGATCCAGCTTGTCCGCAAATTGTTCAGAGGTTAACATACCCCCTTTAATCGCTAACCCAATGACAAAATCGTTAGGGCCTACTTTACTTAAAATGCGTTTTTCTTCAATCACCATACCAGACGACTCTTTTTCATCTTGAACTTCGATGATTTCCATGGAGTATGGTAATTGTTTGATGTAGTCTTGTATCGCATCTTTTAAATAGGTTTGCTTCATTTTACCAACACAAATGATAGTTAACTTCATAAATCAATGACCTCAAGAGGTGTTTGTGAAGCGTAATATATCTTTAACGATTCGAATGATTGTTTATTGGCTTTGAATACCGTTTGATAGGTTGTTTTAATCTTATCGATGGTGTTGCATTCCTCAGAAATATGGGCCATGATGATCCCTTTAGTCTTTGGTCCTATCATTTTTGATAAATAATAGGCTGAATCTTCATTAGATAAGTGTCCACGTTCTGTTAAAATACGATGGATTGTCGGATAAGGTCTATTTGAATTTTTTAATAATACAGGGTCGTGATTGGCTTCAAAATAGTAGAAATCACAATTTGATAACGGCTCTATTAAGCCCTCACGAATGTATCCAGTATCAGTCACATAGCCCAACTTAACACTTTTTGTTTCAAATATAAAACCTAAAGGTTCTGCTGCATCATGTGACAACGGTATTGGTGTAATTGTTAATGACCCAATTGTAAATGGAGAGAATGCTTCAATGATGCGCACTTTGTCCGAAAACTTTTCACTTTCAAGGTATTTCATATACTTTGCAGTGCCATAAGAAGTATAAATCGGTACATTTATATTATTAAAGAGGGTTTCCATACCACGGATGTGATCGATATGTTCATGTGTAATTAGGACATGAGTTAGGTGTAACACACTCAAATTTTCACTTAAAAAAGCGTTACTAAGCTTCTTAAAACTGATGCCCGCATCGACCAATATTCTTAAATTTTCATGTTCAATATAAGTGGCATTTCCGCTTGAACCACTTGCAATAGAATATAGTTTCAAAATATCACCAAAACCATTATAACATGAAGCCCAACCTAAATACCTAATATTTCATATTAAGGCTTTTGTGTGAGATTGTGAAAACACATAAAAACGATTGCAAACCCCATATATGTGTGTTATATTAATAGTGCTTGTGATTAAAATTCAAGGAGTGAACATTGTGAATAAAACTAATCTCATTAAGAAATTAGCTGCTTTAGTCCTACTTACGACTTTCGCAGTTACGCTTGCCGCATGCGGCAGCAAATCCTTATCCACGCCTTACGGTAGCATTGGTAACAGTGTCTATCTAAGTGGAGATGGATACAGCATCACTGAAAAAGAATTGTATCAAGAGATGCGTCTAAGTAGTTCTTCAGTCTTAGTCGAAATGATTGAAAAACTCTTATATGCCGAAGAACTAGCCTTAATCGAAGCAAACCCTGCAACTTATGCAGAAGATTTAGTCAAGTTTGCTAATGAAGCGATTTTCGGTACTTCAGATATGGAAACACTTAAAGAATATGATGCGAAAACGATTAGCACTAAAGTGAAATCATTCGTGGATTCATTCTATCTAGCTAACTCTACTGTAACAGAAGGCGACATCGACATCGTTGACTTCGAAAACCACAGTTCTGATATCCTAGATTATTACAAACTTAACGTTGCTAAAAAGATTTATGCGAGAACGCTTCTTCTAGAAGAAGTTGAAGATAAAGACTCCACAAGCTTTATCAACATCGACAAAGATTTAGCTACTTATTTCAATAACAACGTTAAAAACAATTACGATGTGAGTGCAATCACCATTCGTTTCGTAAACCTTAATGAAGCTAACGCAACATTACGTAGATTTAACTTAAAGGCTTACAGAAGCCAATTATATGTACTCCAAGACCCAAGAGTAAGTGTGGTAACTGGACGTGCAGCAACGACATTAACTGAACTTGGTATTTCCAATTCCGGTTCAATCAGCGAAGCAGATTATCGTAAATACTACGACAAATACTCCATCAATCCAGATGCAGGTTCTGATTCTGACGTCGCATTAACACAAGATGAAACACTCGTAAAATTCTTAGAAATTTACAACTATATCTACAGTTTCCGTGATCAAGTAAATACAAACTACACTGTTGATAGCCTTCTTGCTGATTTGGACAATGTTCCATTTACAAAAGCTTATGAAGACTTCACAAACACAAGCCTACGTACTTATATTTACAACACACTTGGAACCGCTGAAGGTGAAACAAGATTTACAGCAAGCCCACGTTTAAGTGGTTCTAACTACTTCTTAGTTTATAAGCTTAAAGACCACAATGAAGCCGTTTTAGAGTGGATGGATGAAGACAAAAATTTCATCGTCTATGATGAAGCTGGTCAATTGACTGAAAAAGCTGAAGAAATCTATAATGAAGTACTAGAAGCTAAACTTACTACCTCTTATATTTCCACCAAAGCAACTGAAAGACTCAATAAAGCAGACATCGTTATTTATGATGAACTTGTTCAATTATACTTAGCACAAAGCTTTAGTGAAGTTAAACTTGCTTCTAAATCCAGCAAGACTTTAATTGCTAAAGTTGAAGGCGTAGACATCACTGTAGATGCATTCTATGCACAACTCGAAAAGAGACTTGGTGTATCTGTTGCAATCGATATGGCTATCCGTCAAACATTGAAAGCATCCGATTATGTGGATACCATCACAAAAGAAAAGATGGCTGAATATCGTAAGAATATTGAAACCATCATCAAGCAATTCGGTCAAGACTACTACGCATCGTCTGGTTATCCAGCATCGATGGGTAGAAAGAACTTCTTAATGTTAGCATTCCGTGCAACTTCAATTGATGAAGCCATTCAAAACGTTTATGTTGCTGCTGCATTAGAAGATGCTTACCTAAAAGACCTTGAAGCACAATATGGTGATACCATTTATGCTACATTTGCTGAATATGCTAACCGTTTAAGAGATCAATTCTTCTCATTATCTGCTTCTCATTTACTCGTTTACATCGACATGGACGAAAATGATGCACCAGATGATCCATCTGAATATTTCGATACTTTAGATGCTCAAGAATTGGCAGACTTCCAAGACCTATTGGTTGAATTCATGGTATTAATCCACGATAGAGCATTGACATATTCTTCGATTTCAACTGGTTTAAATGCCATTGTTGAAGAATTCAATACAGCTGGTAGAATTGCACCACAATCTTGTACAGTTCCACCACTTGATGTTACCCCTGAATGCAGATGGTCATCTTATAAATCAGCTGGTTTAAACCTCAAGTTTGAAAACTTATCCGCAATTACTAACTCTACAAATACCATCGGTTCTACATCTAAATTAGATGACGCATTCTATGCTGGTGCTAAAGATATTTATGCACAAGTTAGAGCTGAATACGATGCAAACAAGTCTTTCCCTAGCCAATGGTTACAAGCTTCCCCAGCAGACTATGCACAAGTATTAGAAACTGCATTCGGATGGCACTTAATCTTAGCTACAGGCGGATCTGTTGCAAGCAGTGCTAAATTCACTGCTGACGATGACTCTAAGGCTAAAGATACCGATGAATATATGATTTACGAAAGAATCGAATACACCGATGCTGAAGGTAACAAGTATTACCTAAATGCTTACAGTGATACCGATGCAATTTCTGCAAATCAAATTCAAATTTACTTAAATGAAGTAGATTCTGAATACGGTGTTGAAAACTTACCTTCAAGCGTATCTTCTGCAATCACTGCATACTTCGCTCCAATCTATGCTAAGTACACTGGTTCACAAAACCAATTGAACTTATTATACAGATTGTTAGATTCAACCAACTACAACTTTGCAAATGCTGCAAACAATGTTAAGGCTGAAAGATTAGTTGAAATCAACCAAGACCAATTCTTCTCATATGTATTTGACAACGTCGAATTCAACGAGGTTTATGGTAACTGGTGGACAGATTTCCCTCATCAAAACTAAATGATATACAAAAGAGGACCTTCAAAAGTCCTCTTTTATTATTTATATATGCAATTAGTTGTGAATTTTTCACCTTTGTAAGAATAAATCATTTTGATACATGCTATACTGAGATTAATTAGAACGGAGGGACTAAACAATGATTACGGAAAAACTCCCTAAAAAAGTTTGGTTTGTTTTTATTATTTTTGGTTTAATTGGTCAGATGGCTTGGACCATTGAGAACATGTATTTGAATGTGTATATCTACAAAACAGTCACATATGATTCCACCGCAATCGCAACCATGGTAGCGCTCAGTGCTATTGTTGCTACTATAGCCACCTTAACCATGGGTGCTTTATCAGATAAACTGGGTAAACGCAAGGTTTTCATGACCGTTGGCTATATGATTTGGGGTGTATCCATCGGCTTATTTGGGTTCATTAACACCCAAAACGTCTCGACCATTTTTCCTAATGGAAATATAATTTTAATCACACTTTGGGCGATCATTGTGCTGGATTGCATGATGACCTTCGTTGGTTCTACCGCAAATGATGCATCCTTTCAAGCTTGGGTCACCGATGTAACGCACCCAACCAATCGTGGTAAAGCTGAAGGCCTCATCGCGACAATGCCACTGCTTGGCATGTTGGTTGTTTTTGGTTTACTCGATGGTTTCACGAAAAACGAACAATGGCAAACCTTCTTTTTCTTGGTGGGTGGCATTGTATTCATATCTGGTATTATTGGATTATTTCTAATCCAGGATCACACCATAGAAAAGAAAAACACGCATTACTTTAAAGATATTATTTATGGCTTTAAACCCACGACAATTCGAAACAATAAAATGCTCTATATCGTATATACTGCTGTCTCTATTTTGGGGATTGCTCAGCAAGTATTCATACCTTATTTCATCATCTACTTCGAATTTTACCTTGAAATGTCCAATTATGTCATTCTGTTAGGTGCATTCTTAACGTTATCTTCAATTGTGAGTATCATAGGTGGACGCTATGTCGATAAGTTCGGTAAAAAGCCATTTCTAATCATTTCAGTCGTAGGTTATGTCATTGGTATGTTTGTTCTCTATATTCTTGGTATAACCCTCCAAAATAACTTGACTTTGACATTTATTTTTACACTGATATTTGGTGTACTGATGATGGGTTCTTATTTGATATCGATGGTTGTTTTGAATGCGCTTGGTAGGGATTTGGTACCAAAGACTCATATCGGTGTATTTTCAGGGGTTAAGATGATTTTCTTTGTTATGATTCCAATGATTATTGGTCCGTTCATCGGTTCATCTGTCATATCAAATAGTGATTCCACTTATGTAGATGAGTTTGGCGTTTTACAGTCTGTACCAACCCCAGGCATCTTCTTAGCCGGGTCTTTAGTAGCGTTGATAGCATTCATACCCGTCGTTTATGTAGTTAAATACCTAAGAACCATCAAAAACGAAGGATAATCATATGCATACATTGTTGACAAAATACGCTCAAACATTGGAACAAGGGATTCACTTAGAATACCCTAGACCCCAGTTAAGACGTGATAGCTACCTCAATTTAAATGGCCCCTGGGATTTTGGTATATCCAATCATTTTGATGATGAGGTGTTTGATACTACCATATTGGTTCCATTTTCACCTGAAAGTGTACTATCCGGTATATCCAAAACATTAGGTATAAATCAAACCGCATTTTATCGTAAGAAAGTGACACTGCCTAATGATTTTAATCAAGGACGCCTATTGTTACACTTTGGTGCGGTAGACCAATTGTGTTGGGTATATATCAATCATCAATTGGTGTGCCACCATGTCGGTGGATTCGTTCCATTTACCATCGATGTGACACCTTATGTTACTGAAGAAAGCTTTGTAATCGCCCTAAAAGTTCAAGATACAAGCGATACTTCCTATCACTTAAACGGCAAACAACGCATCGAACGGGGCGGTATTTTCTATACCCCTCAATCAGGCATTTGGCAAACCGTTTGGTTAGAATCCGTACCGATTGTCTATATTGAAGATTTGACCATCATACCCAATGTTTCAAAACAATCCTTTAAAGTACTGGTAAAATCAAGTGAATCTGCGTTTTTAACGGTTAAAGTGATGACTCAAGGGGCTTGTATTAAAAAGGCAGAAACCCCGTTGAATGCCCTCGATATTTTCATTGAAAATCCACATTTATGGTCACCTGAAGATCCATTTTTATACGATTTAGTGATTGAATACGGCACAGATGTCGTGCATAGTTACGTGGGCATGCGTTCATTTGAACGAAAAGCCGATCATCGAGGCATCCAACGTTTTTATTTAAACGGACAGCCCTATTTCCAATCTGGTGTACTGGATCAAGGGTATTATAGTGATGGTTTACTGACACCAACAAGCGATCAAGCGATGATTGATGACATTTTAACCATGAAGCAACTGGGTTTCAATATGCTCAGAAAGCACATCAAAATGGAACCTCTAAGATGGTATTATCACTGTGATCGATTGGGTATGTTGGTTTGGCAAGATATGATGAGTGGCACTGAGTTTAAAAATGTCGTCTTCCACCACGTATTATCGATTGCTCATATCCATTTAAGCGATCGTTTCCGTCGTTTATTTGGTAGACAACATCCAACCGGTCGCTCATTATATGAACAAGACCTGATGACACTTATCCAGACTCTTAAAAATGTGACTTCAATTTGTACTTGGGTACCTTTCAATGAAGCTTGGGGTCAATTTGACACCAAACGTATATGCAAGAAAGTTCAAGCTATGGATCCAACTAGGTTGGTTGACCATGTATCTGGTTGGTCAGACCAAGGCGTTGGAGATTATCACAGTCGACACATTTATTTCCAAAAAATACGTTTTTATCGACGCACTGCGAAGAAAAGAATTCTCGCTTTGACCGAATTTGGTGGTTACAGTTTACCCGTCGAAGGCCATCGTTTTAACACCGATGACATCTTCGGTTATAAGACATTTGATACCGTAGAAAATCTAGAGATAGGCCTAAAGACTTTATATTTAGAAGCATTAAAAAAAGACATAGATCGTGGTTTATCGGTGCTCATCTATACCCAATTAAGCGACGTTGAAGATGAAATTAATGGCTTTTTGACATATGATCGTGCCATTTTGAAAATCCATCCAAAACTCATGAATGAAATCCATGAACAAATTCAAAAGTGGTTCAAAAAAGCTAGTGACGTATAATCACTAGCTTTATTTTTATAGTTTTGTCTTATAAAATCTGGTTTTATCCAATACTGCAATCCCTTGTGTAAAATCACCCGGTTGGGTTTTTTCAAGTTCTTCACCCAGTACTGTAAACTTAGAATCGATGGTATCGATGTACCAAATGAGCATCGCTTCCGCTGTGGCTGGTTTTCTCGCAGCACCAAAGTTTGGTAACCCATGATGTGATAATAAGATATGATTCAAGACCAATACAGCCTCTTCTTTTTCATATCCAAGGATTTTTGCGGCTTCTGAAACCTTCAATGAAGCCATGACAAGGTGTCCAATCAATTGACCCTCTAAGGTGTATTCGCCACCTTCGAAGCCATTGAGTTCATCTACTTTACAAATGTCGTGTAACAAAATGCCACTATAGAGTAAATCCTTGTTCAAATAAGGGTAAATACCAATGAATTGTTTCGCCATATCGAGCATGACTTTGGTATGGTAAGCCAACCCACCAATATACGCGTGGTGAAACCTAACCGCTGCTGGGAACATGAAGAAACTATGTTCATATTGTTTAAAAATATGTTTAGTGATGTCACTCAATACTTTGTTTTCAATCGCGTTCATGTATACATGGATATCATCTCGCAATGCCTTCATGTCTACAGGTGCGTATTCATAAAAGTTTCGTAACTCTTCTTTGAGTTGAACAGGGTCTTGAATGTATTCAAAGATACCGACAAAGGATACGACTTTGAATTGTTCTTTTTCATCTTTAAAATAAGATTCAACTTCAAAATGATAGGTTTTACCTAACTCTATTTTTCTGGCTTGATCATCGGTCAATTTAAGATTTTTCTTTTCGCCGTTGACCAGTGTCACATTGACATTTTGAAAGTCAGAACCGACATTCATATTATCTACTTTTGCGTTAAATTCCATGTTAGTTCTCCTTTACAAAAATGTATGCGCCAGGTTGGTTTACCACATAAGACGTCACTGGTTGGTCGACCTTTTTAAACCCATCAAATATGACTTTAAAGCCTTCACCTGCAGGCAACAACTCATCTACATAGTTATTCTTAAAGAATACTCTAATCGTCTGATTTAGGCCGTTTAACGTGAATGAGACGGTAGATGTTTGAACGCTTTGTTCAGATATACGAATGGACTGTTTAATGTCAGCCACTTGTCTTAATCTAAAGACTTTATACGTCTTTCGAATGTCGATCAAGTCTTTCACGGTTTGGACCAAATCCAAGTGTTTTTCTCTGAGTGTCCAATCCACTTGGTTGATACTATCGGGGGATTTGTATGAGTTTTCTACCCCTTGTTTGGTTCTTAAAAATTCTTGCCCGGCATGGATGAATGGTACCCCTTGTGAAAGCAAGACAAAGCTTAAACCCAATCTCGAATAGTCTTTGATCTCTGCTTCTGTGAAGTTTGGATTCAATACTTTAGCACGGTCATAGAACGTGTGGTTGTCGTGGCATTCAATATAGTTTATCGATTGATTTGGATTGAAGAAACGATATTGATCGACGGCACTCCCTGTAAATAAATAGAATAAATCGGCATTGGATACTTTTCCACCCATCGCGAAACCGAGGGTTGAAGAGAACGTGCCACCTTTGATGGCTTCTCTAAATGCGTCATTGAAATGTGCGATGAATGGCATGAATTGTTGGTTCCCCATGTGGGCACGTTTTTCAGGTGGTAACGTGTTGGACATGTTCCAACCTTCACCATAGACAAACGCTGCAGGGTCAATTGAGCGGACCAAACTGTCCACTTTATTCATGGTTTCAATGTCTAGTAAACCCATCAAATCGAATCTAAATCCATCGATTTGATACGTGTTCATCCACCATTTGATGGAGTTTAAAATGAATTTTTGCATCATCGGACGTTCAGAAGCGATGTCATTACCACAGCCTGAAACTTCGGTGCGAATGCCTTTATCATCAAATCTAAAGAAATACCCAGGTACCAATTTTTCAAATGGGAAGGTCCCCATATTGTAGACATGGTTATACACAACATCCATATTGACCCTTAAACCCTTACCGTGGAGGGTATCTACCAACATACGCAACTCATTGATGCGTTCATAAGGGTGGTCAGGGTTGGCGGAGAACCAGCCTTCTGGGACATTGTATTGGGAAGGGTTGTATCCCCAGTTATATAATTCATCTTTTTTGATTTCATCGGTGCCTTCGAAATCATACACCGGCATCAACTGAACATGGGTAATCCCCAAATCGGTGATGTGTGCTAAGCCTTCATTCGGTAAATCTTCAATGAAGCCTGCATATAAGCCTTTATGTTTCGCTTTAGAGGATTGACCAATCGTAAAGTCACGGATCGAGGCTTCATAAATAACTGCGTCTACTTTGCGGCCAGAAAATTCTGGTTTGTTGTGTTTAAATGCATAGAATTTTTGTGGATTAACGACGTAATTGTAAGCACCATTGGCCGAGGATGCGATGGCATATGGGTCTGTTGTTGATTTAAATGTTTCATTCACTCTGACTTTATAACGGTATTTGTAACCATCCAAATTGCCAAATATGGTCACCGACCAAATACCCAATTCTTGGTATCTCAAATCGATGAATTGCTTGATTCCCTTCAAATCGATGAGTTCAAGTTCAACTTCTTTGGCCACAGGTGTCCAAAGTTTAAAGGTCGACTGCGACTCACTATAAGTGACCCCGAGATCATCCCCGTCATAGTCATACATCATATCGAATAGTTCGGTACGAACGATTTGTCCAGTTCTTAAAAAGGATTGGTTTCTTGATTCATCAAAAACCATGTAGTTTTGATTTAAGAAGATACTGTCATTGATGGCACAGGTATATTTGGTTTCTGCCCCAATGTTTTGAACTTTCGAGATGGTTAAAGCAATCTTTTGAACGCCACTTTCGAGGGTAAACTTTTTATGATCATTATCGATGGGTTTTGGTACCATTATCGTAATTAAATTGAATCCATCTAGGTAAGAAAAGAAATCACTTTTCATGTTTAACCTCTTTCTGTAATACATAGGTTTTGAGCGCTTCATAGTCATTTTCAACGCGCTTATCTAAGACAGCGATGACCATGTCATCGATGGCTTTAGAGATCCACGCGCCTTGTTTCTTATTGGTTATGGCGATTAAATCGGAACCTCTCAGTTTCAAATCCAATGCGCTTTTGAGTGGTAAGTGTTGGAAACGTTCTTCTAAAGCACGTTTTTGGTTCGATGATTTACCTAATAAGAATGCGACTTTATTGGTCAACAAACAAATTTCAAGTCCTTGTGTAAATAAATCTAAATCGGAAAGCGGTTGATTTCTATTGACGAGTTCAACGACTTTCTCATATTTTAATCTGGCGATATTGGAGAATTTCCATTCTGATGGAACCTGTCCATGCAGTGTAAAGCATAAGGCGAAGAAAGCATCGATAAATAGCGGTTCCTTCATATTGTTGATCACGAATCGAATGCCTTTTTCTAACCCTGGTAAGAAGGCTGAAATGCCTGAGTGGTCAAGTGTCTTTAAGGCGTCTAGTTGATTGGGTTCTTTCAGTAATTTGATCAATTCAGTAAAGACCCGTTCATTGGGTAGATTTTGAATCAAATGCTTGTTTTTAGCCATGCTTAAACGGGTTTCCTTTTCGATTTGGAACCCGAGTTTGGCTTGAAAATAAGCAGCTCTTAAAATGCGTAAACTGTCTTCTTGGAAACGTTCATCGGGATTGCCGATGGCACGAATGATTTTCAGTCTTAAATCTTCTTTACCGCCAACATAATCCATGATTTGATAAGCATCGTTCATGGCCAAACCGTTGATGGTAAAATCACGTCGTTTGACGTCTTCTTCAATCGTTTGAACCGGAATCACTTCATCTGGATGACGATTATCGGTATATTGTGCGTCTCTTCTATATGTCGTTATTTCAATTTTAAGTTTATCTTTTTGGATACTGACGGTACCATAAGGCAGACCTGTAGGTTTGGCTTTAGTGATGTCCATGACCTTGTAAGGGTTCGCACTGGTTGCGATATCGACATCGATGGTTTCACGTTTTAGTAAGTAATCACGAACACAGCCTCCGACAAAAAAGGCTTCAAAATTCTGTTTCTTTAGGGCTCGTATTACATAGAGGGATTGCTTGATAGCGTCCATTATTATCACCTGTTTTATTATATCATAATAACGCACTGAAAACGAAAAAAAACAGTCTTAGTTAGACTGTTCTTCTGTGTTTTCTTCATTCGTTTCTGTTTTTGGTAAAATCTTTAAGATGACTTGATCGATGCGTTTATCATCCATTTTGTCGACTTTCAAGATAATGTTGTCAAGCGTTACTGTAATATCGTCTTTAACATCTGGGATATAGCCGATGTGTGACAAGATGAATCCAGCGATGGTTTCATACGAATCATCTTCGGGAATTTCAGTATTTAGGGCTTCATTGACTTCTTCAACAGATAATAACCCGTTGATTAAGTAAGTGTTGGGTTCTAACTCTTTGATGTCAGAAATGTCCTCGTCATATTCATCATAAATATCACCCATGACTTCTTCAATCAAGTCTTCTATCGTGACCACACCTTGGAATCCGCCGTATTCATCAACGAGTATACCCATATAGGATTTGGCAGCCTGAAGTTCTTTGAATAAAGCATCAATTTTCTTACGTGCTGGAACGAAGTATGGTTTATTTAAAATCTTTCTCAAATCGACGTTTTCAAAACCCACACGGCGTGCTTCTCTAAACACGTCTTTAATATAAACAATACCAATGATGTCATCCGGTGAATCATCATATACAGGAATACGTGAATAATTTTCTTGAATCATTTCATCGATGGTATGTTCATTAAATGCATTGATATCAATCATATACACTTCGGTTCTCGGTGTCATAATTTCAACTGCGGTAATATCATTGAACTCTAATACCGATGAAATCATTTCTTGTTCATCTTCATTGATGGTGCCGTGTTCAGTACCCGATTCAATCAATGAAATGATTTCTTCCTCAGATACTTTCTCCAAATCTTCATGGTAATGTATCTTAAATAATCTTAAAATGCCTTTGGATAATAATACGACAAATCCGAACAGTGGTTTGAACAAACCAACATTAAATTCGATAAACCCAATGTATCTTAAAGACAAACGTTCGTTATACTTAATGCCCACTTTTCGAGGGACAATATATCCAAAAATAAGAACCACAGTGATCCAAATAAATGCGAGTAAGATGAAAGCGAGGGTTTGATAAATTGGTGTGGCTAAAAATACCCAATCGATTGGTAATCGGCCTTCTAAATTCATAAAATTGTGTAGGCCTGCAATCAAGTTATCGATCCAATAAAACCCCAAAATAATCGTGCCAAAAATAGCGAATACTTGGTAACCGATATGTAAAATCGATAAGGATTCGTTGTCCTCTGTCAGTTTAATCACGCGTTTAGCCTTGATATTGCCCTCATCTGCCAGTGTTTTTAATTTAGTTTTATTTACCGATTCAATCGCAATCTCAAAAAGGGAGAGCATTGAGCTCAGCATCAATAATACAACCAATAATAAGATTATCAGCGGTAGTTCCATAGTGTGTTAAATCTCCAATCTTGATAGAGATTATAGCATTTTTACGTGATTAAGTCAAAAAAATCCAACATTTTAGGTTTATAAAACCAAAAAAAGAAGGCAAAACTATGCCTTCTTCTTCAATGAGTGCTTCTTAAATAAGAATCCTGCAAATAGGGCGAACAATACAGTGAGGATAACCAATGAGATGATTGACTGGGTAATGCCTTGTGGGGCATAGGAAGCAATCAAGAGAATTGGCAAGCCAAATAAGATGGCGGTTGTGGTTCCGGTGACCAAATCTGTAGCCGCTGGAGTTTTATAGTAAGGGTCTACTTCTCGTAACAAAGCAATCCCTGTGGATGCTGTGCCTGTTAAAGTACCATACATCGCAGAAAAAGCCTCCAATGGGTATTGTTGATACACGCGTTTGGTTAAATGATGTAGGTAATACATGGTGATTGCACCACCCACAGAAGAAATCAATAAGAAAGCAATCCATATATTATTTTGGGATAAGTCTTCCATATTGATCGCGGTGATGGATGCCACCACCATCAAATCAAAGACCACACCAGCAATACGATTCAACATAAAGTTATTTGGATATTGTCTGGTCATCCAACCCACTTTACGTAAATAAACAAAGAACTTTTTGGATAACAAGGCGATCACCATACCGAAGATGAAGTTAAATCCCCAAATCAAGGAATTGAGCATACGGTAAGTCGTTTCATTGAGCGCAACCAAACGAGATAATCCAAACATCGTCAATAAGGTTAACCCATATACCGTAATGATGAGTGCGATTTGAACGGTCAACTTATCAATCGATTCTGCCACAGGGATTTCATCCGGTGCGCTGATTTCTTGAATCGATGTCATTTGAGGTGCCAATTCTTCACCTTTGACACGTTTCTTTTGAACACGGTTAAGATAGAATACCCCACCAATTGCTGCCCAAATGAACCCCATCGATGCCATGGCTAAACCATAGGACTGCGCACCTACAAAACCATTTGGATCAAAGGTTTCATAGATGATCCCAAAGTTATTGGCTTGACCTGGGCCTTGTCCAAAACCAAAGGGCAATAGAATGCCCGTTGCGAGCCCTGGACCGGATTTAAAGGCAGGCATAAATGTATAAGCAAATAACAATGTCATCGCAATCCCAATGACACCTTGTAACAAATACGTCGAAACAATGACCATACCGTTGTAATAAGCATGGCTACGGTTGGTTTTAATCTCTAATTTTTCATTGACTTTTAAACCCATTGCAATGAACCCCAACCCTAAGGTATGGTAGGTGATGAGATTTAAAAATTGATTGAACTTTTCGACGAAATCGACTGGCATGGTACCATTCGCTGCAAGCGGTCTGAAGACGATTTCTTTAATGAGTAAACCAAGCAACCCTGCAATGACGGCTGTTGGCAATAAGGACTTCTTAAATAGCGGGATCTTACGTCGGATGACATTACCTAATAACAACAGTACCGACAAGATGAGAAAATAAATAATGGCACCCCACGTAGCGAAAGACTCATAGTTCTGAATCATAATTGAGAACCCTCCTTTGATATGTTTTCGCAAACATTACGTATTTTAATGCGTTGAATCGTTCATCTCCATTGAAGAAATAGGTCTTGGCCAATTCTTTATGATAAACGATGAGTGTATGTGAATATTGTACCGCAGGTAATATGTCTTTATAAAGCCAGGTTTGAACTTCACCCTGGATGGTGAAAGTAAATCGATCGGTGTATAAAACCATGTGCGTGTCGGACAATGGTATTTGTTTTCGTTTCAAAAGTTCGTATGCTTTCGCATCTTCTTCAAACAATGGTGTGTCCACTTTTTGATCGATCAAATCCTCTACAACTTTGACTTGATGATCGTACCACAAAATGGTATTTGGGTAGTGTTTGGTGGGGCCGATATTGTCAATCAACCCATAGTGATTCATCCGATAATGCAGTTTCGAACCATGTTCGAAAATATCGTCTTTATCAGAATAAATCGTACCAATACGGTTGGTTTCAGGGGATACGAAGAAGGCACGTTCAATGTATTCAGCGTAATGTTTCCCGCGGAATCGTCTTGGACTTTCCATTTGCATATCCAAATCATTGACAGACAATTGATTCACAACAAATTGATAAATTTCATCGTTGGATAAATCCTTATATTCGTCATACGTCCAAGTGGTTTTTACATAACCGCGCATCTTACCGCGCCTATTGTGTACTGCCCACCTTGGGCTGGTCAAGTAACCACCTTCTAATCGGTAAAACAAGACTGGTAGTTTTAAGAGTTTAATCAATTTAGATATGGAATAAGGCATGTACATTATACGCCCCGAGAACGTACGGTTACCTTCAGGGAATATGCCAATTGAACCCCCTGAACGGGCAACTTTGATCATGTTTTTAACGGTTTCTGTATCTGCTTTATACTTGGCTTTAGAAATCGGTTGGACCAAATAATATAGGATTTTGGAAATCACTGGGATGGAAAATAACATGTCAGAAGCGACATAATAAATGGGTTCTCTAAAACTCATAGCCAACAAGATTGGGTCCCAGTTGACGGTATGATTCCCCAAGATTAAATAAGGTCCTTTGGCCGGCCCTTTGTATTTTCTTCCGATGAATCGATATCTGAACCAAACAATAATTCTAAACAATGGTCTTAAAAGCGTGTATAATAAAACATGTCTAAATCTCTTTTTCATGGGATTACCTACCTAGATGAGGTGAGTCAATGTATTATATTCAAGCAAATGTTCAAACGGAATTGGTTATCGATAAATCGAAATTTATCGCTCAATTATTTATTGTGCACTCGGTAGATGAGGTCAATGAAATCCTCACAAAAGTGCGTGTATTGCATCGTGAAGCCAATCATAACTGTTATGCTTATGTCATTAGAGATGGTAAAGAAGTAAAAGCTAGTGACGATAAGGAACCCGCAAAAACCGCGGGTGTACCTATCTTAGAGGTTTTGAAACACCATCAACTGACAGATGTACTTTGTGTGGTTACACGTTATTTTGGTGGCATCAAACTGGGGGCTGGCGGATTGATTCGAGCCTACACCAACGCCACCGTTGAAGCCGTTAAGTTGGCGGTTTGTTACGCGTTGGTGAAAAAACCTTTGGTCAAAATCCATTTGCCATACCACTTATTTGATACTTTTGTGTATCAAACCAAAGATACCATAACCATCTTGGATAAGTCTTTCGGAGAACACATCGAAATCGATGCCATATTGAATGAAATCTCTTTAGAATCATTGAAATCGATGTACCACCAGGTGAAGATGATTGACCTTGGTATGATCGATGTTCAAATGCCTAAAATAGATTGAATATACGCTCTACCATTGAAGCGAGTAAGTGAGCTCCAATGAGCGTTATGATGATATAGAATGATCGAATATGCCAAATTGAATTCGGCTTAAACGCCTTTTCAAATTGGCTTTTTTTTAACACTTCAATGATCCATACAGAAGCGACAATGAAAGTGAAAAAATAGACTGCACTACTAAACATTATTTTGTACCAAAGAGACGATCGCCGCAGTCACCTAAACCAGGAACGATGTAGCCTTTTTCATTGAGTCTTTCATCCATCGCTGCCAAATAAATATCAACATCCGGATGGTCTTTTTGAAGTCGTTTAACACCTTCAGGACAGCCAACCAATCCGACAAATCGAATATCGGTCGCCCCGCGTCTTTTCACCATGGTGATAGCTGCAGATGCGCTCCCACCGGTAGCAAGCATCGGGTCTACTACCAATACAGCAGCATCAGCGATATCGAGTGGGAATTTCGCAAAATACTCATGGGGTTCTAAGGTCTCTTCATCGCGATAAACGCCGACATGACCAATACGTGCACTTGGAATGATGTTGTGGATGCCTTCAACCATCCCAAGACCTGCCCTTAAAATGGGGACGATGACGACTGGTTTTTTCAATACATACGCAGTCGTAACTGTAATCGGTGTTTCTACTTGTTTAGAGATGGTTTCAAAATCTCTGGTAATTTCATACGTTACCAACATACCAATTTCTGAGACCGTTTCTCTAAACTGCTTGGTTTCTGTAGCTTTGTCTCTGATCTTTGCCATCTTGTGATCGATGAGCGGGTGTTTTAATACAACGACTTTACTCATTTGCAGTGCTCCTTTTCATATATCGATAATTTATCCAGACGTTTTTGATGTCTTGGTTCAAATGTTTCATTTCTAAAGGTTTCTACAAGTTGGACTGCAAGTTCATACGGATGTGTTCTTCCCCCCAGTGCAATCACGTTGGCGTTGTTGTGTTGTTTTGCTAAACGAGCGGTATTTTCATCATATACCAAGGCCGCTCTGACCCCCTTCACTTTATTCGCCGAAATGGAAATACCAATCCCGGTCCCACAAATGACAATCCCGAATGCGTAATTGCCTGTTACTACTGCTTCGCCCACTTTAATCCCATAATCTGGATAGTCTACCGAGGCCAATCCATCGGTTCCAAAATCCTGATAAGGAATTTGTTTTTCTTTAAAATACGCAATGAGTTGTTGTTTTAATTCAAACCCTGCGTGGTCACTGCCGATCGCAATCATAGTCACATTCTCCTATTCATTATAATAAGTATAACATTTTTATCATGTATCTGTGAACTACCCACCACTTAATAGAAGTGGGGGCTTCCTATCCAAACCAGTCTTCACCAGTGACTCAATAGGCTATCCCCGTAGTCCCTACGGTTCTTATTTGTTTATAACTGATACGCTAACTTATACTTTCTAAACCCTTCTTTGTTGATATTGATCGCTGCGTTATGATCTCTATCCAAATGTAAGTCACAACTTGGACACTCAAATACTCGATTGGCGAGTTTGAGTTCTCTATGAATCTCACCACAGGTACTACATGTCTTTGACGATGGATACCACTCGTCCATCACCATTAAAGTCTTACCTTGTGTTTCTAACTTGTACTTCAAGAATG
>JAEZHT010000001.1 GCA_023436805.1 Bacillota bacterium | reverse complement strand
CCCTTACTGTATAAATTAGGGGTATCGCTCATGTTTAAGTTGGCCAATGCGAAGTCAGCATCCACCAAACAACGTTGTTTGAGGGTTTCTTTGATGTACATTTGATTGGCTTCTGGACTTGGTTTTTGATGTGTGTAGATGGTTAAGTCATAAATATAAGACATAAAGAATGCATTTTCGGTGGCGATGGCGTCCAATACCGGTTTAACTTGGAGTGGATCTAAAGCCATGTCATCTTTGGTCTTATAACCTTCGGTGAAGATAGGTGCGTTATTCTTATCCTTTTTGAAAATTGGATAGCCTTTATGGGTGGTCGAATTGATCAAAATGAGCTTTTCTGTCGATTTTGGATATCGGCTCGCAAATTCCATTGCGACGCCACCACCAAGGGACCAACCAGCGATGCTAGCTTTGTCAATCTTGAGTTCGGACATGAAGAGTTGCACATCGGTTGCGAGATTCGCCAATGAATCAAATCGTTCAAGGTATGATGAATCTCCAAACCCACGTAAATCTAGGGCGATGACACGAATATCATCCGGTAGTCGCTCTATGAGTGGTAAATAATACAGAGATGAGGATAAATTTCCATGAATGAGGATGAGGGTTTTACCCGTCCCTTTTTCAATGTAAGCATATGTTTCCCCATTTCTAAGCTGTACAAATTTCTTTTCCATCGTAGCCTCCTATATGACGTACTTGGTATCTTTCGCGTTGATGAATCCCAAACACAAGGTTGAGAATAACAACGGTTTTTCATACATCGATGCGTGTCCTGCCCCTGGGATTTTGACCCAATGACTGTTTTTAATGCGCTCTGCCACGTATTTTTGATTATCTACTGGGGTTAAATAGTCTTCTTCTGCGGAAACGATGAGCGTTTCAGCTTCAATGGTTTGGATGGTTTGTCTGACATCATAGGATTCACTCGACAAGGTCAAGCGCTCCATTTGATCGAGGAATACCTCATTTGAAAATACTGGCACCAAGATTTTTTTACGGTTTTGCATCCAAGTTTGATTGGATTCATAAAAATATGGAGAATAAATGACCGGTATGGCTGTATTATAATAAGCTTCACCATTTCTGGTTTTAGCTGCTGCCATCCATGCTCGACCAATATCCTTTAACCATGGGTTGGTATACGCAGCGGTATTAAACAATACCAAGCGGTTAACCAAAGCTTTGTGTTGAATCGCAAACTGTATGGCGATTTCGCCACCATAAGAAATACCGACAATGGATGCTTGTGCTAAATTTAAGTGATTGAACAACGCTTTTAACAAATCGACTTGGATTTGATGGGTATAGGATTGTCCAATGAGCTTATCGGTTTGTCCTTGGTCAAAGAAATCCACACGAATCAAGCGGTTGTTAGCTTTAAATGTATCGACAAAGGGTGCCCAACTTCTGGTGGACATCATGATGCCATTGAGGAGTATGATGGGTTGCCCACTGCCTTCATCCTCGTAAAAGACTTTCTTGTCTTTAATCCAAAAATGACTCATGGAGATATCCTGCTTTGATGGCTTCTTGTGTGAGTTGTGCTCTAAATTTTGGATGGGCAATCGAAATGAGTAATTGACATCTTTCACGGATGTTGGTGCCGCGTAAACCGACCAAACCATATTCGGTGACCACAAAGTCTACGTCATTACGGGATAAGGATACGGCTGCACCAGGTTTTAACATGGAAACAATTTTTGAGGTTTCTTCTTTTTCACCAGTGATTGGATTTTTCACCATTGCTGTCGAATAAAGCGCGATAAAACTGCGTCCACCTTTGGCGTTTTGAGCACCAACAGCGGTATCGCTTTGTCCACCTGTACCTGAAAATTGTTGGGTGCCAATCGATTCTGAACAGCATTGTCCAGTCAAATCAATTTCGATGGTTGAGTTGATCGATACTTGATTGTCATTCAATCCGATGATGGCTGGGTCATTGACATATTTACCATTTAAAATCCAACAAGATGGGTTATCATGGATAAAATCATAGAGTTCTTGTGTGCCCATCGCGAAACAAGCGATGTGTTTACCGCGGTGTAAAGTTTTCTTTTTACCTGTGATGACCCCTGCTTTGATGAGGTTCATCATTTCATTGGTAAACATTTCGGTATGGATACCCAAGTCTTTCTTACCATATAAGGACTTAGCTACGGCATTTGGCATACCACCAATCCCTAGTTGGATGGTGTCGCCATCGTTGATTTTATCCGCAATCAATCGTCCGATGATCATATCTTTTTCAGATGGTTCAATGTCTGGTATGGTTGGTACTGCATAATCTGCTTTGACCAAGTAATCGACTTCGCTGATGTGGACTTCTAAGTCACCAATCGTTCTTGGAAAGTTTGGATTGACTTCGAAAATGACGATTTCAGCGGCTTCTACCATTTGTTTTTCATAGACGTTCGAAGTCGATAATGAGATGTAACCGTGTTCGTCAGGCATGCTCGCGGCGGTGACGAAAATGCGCGGTTTTTTATAAAATAAACGTTTATAACCTGCCAAATGCAAGTGGTTAGGGATAAACGAGATATTGCCATGTGGATGTACTTTTCTTAAAACATTGGTATAAAACCAACCATCAAGGTTGAATTTGTTGCGGTATTGTTCTTCAATGAAAAAATCCGCATTGACAATCGGTAAACAGTTCGTGACCGTGACTTTTTCAACACGATCGGCACAGAGGTGTAAGTTCGCCATGAAGAGTTGTGGCTCATTGGCCGCCATCCCTACGACGATTTCATCTTTGGGTCCTACTAAATCAATCATTTCTTGTACAGTGATGTATCTGGCTTGTTTCATAAGTGACCTCTTTCAAAAAAATAGGTATCTAGGGGAGCGATTTGCTCCCCCAGCCCTATTCGATTTTAACTATTTTGCTTGAATTTGTGTTAAGGTTTCGATATCTCTAACTTTAACGAATGCTTTATAAGATGTTTCAACAGTACCTACAGTTGCAGGGTTATCGCCTTCGACAACAGTATATTGTAATAATGACATGGAGTCAATACCCCATCGTTTGCCATCACCGAAGTCAACAGTACCACCCATTGGTACGTCTAATGGAGCGGATTCCATAGCTTTAATGAAGGATTCCCAAGTTAATTCTTTACCAGAAGCTTCAACTCTTTCAAGACCTTCAATGAAGTTCATTGCTGCGATATAACCAGCAATTGCGAATGAGTTTGCAGCGTATGCAGCTTTTTCAGCTTCGCTTAAGAAACCTGCACCTTGGATAGCAGCAACGAAACCAACTAAACCAGCTTGACCTTTTTCAGATGTTAAGTCAACCCATGCGTTTGTATAGATATCAAATGTATAGTTGATAGAAGCATCTACTGCAGTTGCGTCAGCGTTAACATAGGATGTGAATACTGGAACGTTGATACCTACGTTTTGCATTGTACCGATTGCAGCTTTGAATGGTGCTTGGTTAGAAGCGATGATGATTGCAGCCACACCTTGGGATTGCATGTTTTGTAGTGTAGATGTTAAGGATGCAGTATCAGCAGCTGAGAAGGATGCATAAATGAAGTTTGCGTTAACGCCTTGAGTCTTCGCTTCAATTTCGATACCTTCTTTGATGGATATACCATCAAGTAAAGTGGTATGAAGAACACCAATCTTAGCATTTGCAGGTAATTTTTGATCTTTATTTGGACCATATAAAGCTTCTTTTAATGCTCTAGCAGTCATCAATCTACCATCGGTTAGGTAAATAGGTTGAACTGGCATGACTGGGTCAAGTGGGCTTCTTTCAGTATAAAGCACGTTAACACCAGTTGCTGCATAAACCATTGGGATACCAGCTTCGCGAATTGTAGTTAATGTTGCGGATACAGTTGGTGTACCGAAATGTCCTACCAATGCGAATACTTTATCTTCATTAATTAATTGTTTTGTATTGGTTAAACCAACAGTGCCATCAAATGCGTCATCACGGTTAACATATTCAATTGTTCTACCGTCAATACCGCCAGCTTCATTCACAACTTCGAATGCTGCCTTCATACCTGCTGCGAATGGCGCACCAACAACAGACCATGCACCTGCTAATACAGCGGTATTACCAACTTTGATTGTTGTTACTGTAACACCTTGAACGGTAACTGCTCTAACTTCTGTATAGAATGAAGCAGTAAGTTCACCGAATGTAACGACAACGTCATACTTACCGACAACACCTTGTCTGAATCCAGTTAAGGTATATTGACTTGATGTTAAGATTTGTTTTCTACCAGTAGAATAAGTAACTTCAACCACTAAACCTGTAGCGTCGAAAGCTTCATCTCTATTGTAAATTTGTTGATCTGGAAGTGACTTAAGTGTAAGTGCTAATGCAACTTCTGGTGCATCTGGGTTGAATACTGCGATACCAAATGTTGCTGTAACGCCTTCATAAGAAACTGTCACAGTGACTAAACCTGCAGATGCGGATGAGAAACCAGTTAAGGTATATTCGCTGCTTGTCAAGACTTTTTCAGTTTTGTCTGACATAACGGCTTTAACTTCTAGTCCTGCACCGTCAAAAGATTCTCCCACTTCGTATTCCACTTTTGTAGGTGGCGTAATGACGAGTCTGCTAACAGTAACTTCAGCTTCTTGGCACGCTACTAACGTGAAAACTGCAAAAACTGCTAACAATAATGCTACAATTCTTTTCATATTTTTCTCCTTTTTCTTGCCTTTTGGCATATATTATCGTTTCGTTTGAAACTAGAAACCTAAATTAAGAACCTAAGTAGGCATTGACGAGTTTTTCGTCTGCTAATAAGGTTTGGCCGGAGCCTTCACCGACAATCTTACCCAATTCAAGGATGTAAGCATAGTCAGCGATTTTAAGGGTTTGTAGCGCATTTTGCTCTACAATCAAGATGGTTTTTCCACGTTCTTTAATCTTTTTGATGATCTCAAAAATATTACGAACAATGAGTGGTGCAAGTCCTAAGGAAGGTTCATCTAACAATAAGACTTCTGGATTACCCATGAGTGCTCTTCCGATGGCTAACATTTGTTGTTCGCCCCCAGAGAGTGTTGAAGCCTGTTGTTTTCTTCTTTCCTTCAAGACTGGAAAATACCCGTATACTTCGTCAAACAGTTTTGGAATTTCTGTTTTCTTAACGGTATAAGCCCCTGCCAATAAGTTTTCTTCAACCGTCAGTCCCGCAAAAATCATGCGGCCTTCAGGGGATTGTTTGATGCCCATTTCAGAAATCTTATGCGTATCTAGGTTAGCAATATTTTTCCCTTGATATAAAATTTCACCTGATTTCACTTTAACTGCCCCAGAAATAGAGCGGATGAGTGAGGATTTACCTGCACCGTTCGCGCCAAGTAGCGCAACAATCGTACCAGGTTGGACTTCGATGTGAATTCCTTTGACTGCCCTGATGATGCCATAATCGATGACCAAATCTTTAATCTCTAATAGTGCCATGATTATTCTCCCCCCAAGTAAGCTTCTTGGACCACAGGGTCCTTCTTGATTTGAGCTGGGGTACCTATTGCTAATTTCTTACCGAAAGAGATGGCACAAATCGTATCACATAACTTCATCACTAAGCCCATATCGTGCTCTACCAAGAAAATCGTACATGCGTATTCTTTTTGGATCTTACGGATGGTTTCAGTAAGTTTTTCTGTTTCTAAATCGTTTAACCCAGCGGCTGGTTCATCCAAAATGATGAGTTTCGGATTGGCCATCAATGTTCTCGCAAGTTCGATGAGTTTGAGTACACCATAAGGCAACCCAAGCGGATAGAAATACATATATTGTGTTAATCCAAGATCATTGAGAATTTTTAACGCTTTTTCTTTCACCACTTTTTCTTCTTTTTTGTATCTTGGTGTATGAAACAAATGATCGAAGAAATTGGATTTATACAGGGTATGTCCGGCGATGAGTAAGTTTTCAAGGATGTTTAACTCCCAAATCAATTCCACGTTTTGGAACGTTCTCACGATCCCGTGCTTGATGACATTATGAACCTTGATTTGGTTGAGTTTAACTACCTTGGATTGATTATCACGGTAGATGAGCTCACCACTGGTTGGTTTGTAGAATTGGGTAATACAGTTGAATACTGTGGTTTTACCAGCCCCGTTGGGTCCGATTAAACCAAAGATTTCGCCTTCTTTAACATCGAATGATAAGTTATCAACGGCGACTAATCCACCAAACTTCATGGTGAGATTTTGAACACTTAGAATCACCTTTGGATCTAAAGTATGCTCAGTTACGACTGTTTTCATGCTTTACCTCCTTTGGTTTTCCAATCTTTGATCAAATTCGTTACTTTGACTTTGAGGTCAACAAATAATTTTACCAATCCACCAGGGTAATACATGACAATTAAGATAACTAAAGCCCCTGTGAGGAAGTAAACGGCGTTCCCATTGTCTCTAAAGTATGGAATCTGTTTTAACACAATATCTTTTAAACCGAAAATAACGAATGTGCCTAATGTGACACCCCAGATGGATTTAGAACCACCCACGATGACAGCGGCAAGAATATTTAAGGATACCGCTAAGTTAAAAATATTAGGTTCTGTATATTCAAAATATGGCATATAAAGCATCCCACCAATTACAGCCATGATGGTTGCTAAAACGAAGGCCAATAAGCGGTATTTTAATACAGAGATACCCATAGCTTGCGCCGCTGAAGTCGAGTTTTTGATCGATAACATCGCTCTACCGGTAGGGCTATTGACGATATTCAAGAATAGAATCATCGATACAACCAGTACCGCAATTACAATGAAGTAAACTGCATTTCGATAGGCAAGTGCGTTTGCGCCTTCAGTAAACCCGAATAGGTTAAACATCTCATATTGAAAACCTTCATTACCTTTAGTAATAGTGACTGCTTTTTTGAAGATTTCAATCATAATTTCTGCCAATCCTAGGGTAATGATGGCCAGATACATCCCTTCAATACGTAAAGAGATAAACCCAACCAGCGTACCAAAGATGATGGCAATCACAATTCCTATGATAAAGGCAACAATGAGTGGTAAT
>JAEZHT010000042.1 GCA_023436805.1 Bacillota bacterium | reverse complement strand
TGATTGGTTTAAAAACAGAAGACATCGAATTTGAAACTTCTGTCCCTATGAATTTAGTCTTCCTAATTGATGTTTCTGGCAGCATGTATTCAGGCGATAAATTACCATTACTTAAACAATCACTCGGTATCTTAGTTGATAACTTAAGACCTACCGATCGTATTTCCATCGTCACTTATGCGGGTTCAGCGAAAGTCATCTTAGAAGGCGGCGATTCGACAGAAAAAGAAGATATCTTGTCAATCATTCAACGTCTGGAAGCGGGTGGGTCCACTGCCGGTGCTTCAGGCATTCAATTGGCTTATGAGGTAGCGAGTAGAAACTATATATCAAATGGAAATAACCGTATCATATTAGCCACCGATGGTGATTTTAATGTCGGTATGAATTCTGTAACTGAACTTGAAGATTTCATCGAATCTAAGAAAGCCACAGGTGTATTCTTGAGCGTCTTAGGGTTTGGTACAGGGAATATTCGTGACGACATCATGGAATCTTTAGCCGATCATGGGAATGGGGTTTATTATTACATCGATTCGATCAAAGAAGCCGAAAAAGTATTCATCCATCAATTGGGTGGGTCAATGGTGATGGTTGCGAAAGACGTTAAACTTCAAATTGAATTCAACCCAGCCTTGGTGAAAGGTTATCGTCTGATTGGGTATGAAAACCGTGTTTTAAACAACGAAGACTTTGAGAATGACTTTAAAGATGCGGGTGACATGGGTGCAGGTCATGTGGTGATTGCTTTTTATGAAATCATTAAAGCAACCTCAGAAGAAGAAATTCCAACTTTATCTTTTGACCCAGTTACCGATTTGAAATACACCGGTGAAAATCATCTAGATGAACTGCTCACCTTATCCATCCGCTACAAAGAACCTACCGAAGATACGTCTCTTTTGATTGAAACCATCATCTTAGGTTCAAGTTATCAAACCAACCCATCCACCGAATTTGGATTTGCGAGCGCTGTGGTGGAGTTTGGATTATTGTTGAGAGATTCTGCATATCAATCGAATGCAAGTTTTGATGCCATCATTGAAAGAACCGATGCCGCTTTGGGCTTTGACCCTCACGACTACCGAAGCGAATTCATCTTACTTGTCTTGGCAGCGAAAGACTTAATGAATAAAGACTAAGTCTCCATATCTAGGATCCCCCGTTCAACTTAGTCTACCCAAAAGCGATGTCAAACCCCTGACGTCGCTTTTTGGATTTTTATCCTTAGTTTTAGGTTATAATTGTAGTTGGAAGTGATACTATGGCACTTAAAATTGGTGTGGGTGAGATGGTCTCTTTTTTATACGCTTCAGGCGATTTAACGGCAGAAACATTTCAAAATGTGTCTCAACTTGAAGGTATCAAAGCCCATCAACACATCCAAAGCAAGTATGGGTCGTTAGACCAAAAAGAAGTCAGTATCAAAACAACTTATGCCTATCAAGACGAAACCTATCTTTTACAGGGTCGAATGGATGGATTACTTCAATCTGATACACTTTGGATTGAAGAAATCAAATCGACTAGAAAAGATATTTTTGACTTGTTATTCATCCCCAACCTAGAACACGAAGCCCAACTCAAAATATACGCTTTCATGTTTATGCACAATGAAGGCATCCCACAAATCGGTGGGCGATTGACTTATATTGAACTATCCAAATACCAAACCAAAACGATCGAATACCAATTTGATTATGATTCATTGAAAGCCTTTTTTGAAGCATCCATCCTTGCTTATGGTAAGTGGTTGATTCAACTTGAAGCCCATTTAAAACTCAAAAAAGAAACCTTAGAAGCGATGAAATTCCCTTTTGATACTTACCGTCAAGGTCAACGTGATTTGATGAAACACGTCTACCATACCATGAAACAAGAAGACATCTTATTCGCCATCGCACCCACCGGTATTGGTAAAACGATGGCGACCTTGTTTTCAACCTTTAAAGCCTTAACGGCTGACAATGAAAAGATTTTTTATTGTACAGCGAAAAATCAAGGGAAGAAGGTTGCGATCGAGTCGATGGCGACTTTGCACCAACAAGGGTTACAAACCAAAACGATTGAAATCACCTCGAAAGATGACATTTGTTTCTTAGAAAAACGCGATTGTGACCCAGAAAAGTGTCCGTTTGCCAAAGGGTTCTTTGACCGATTATCGGTGGCGATGCAAGACATATTTACCAATGAATCACTGATGACCCGCAGTGTGATTGAAGCCTATGCTAAAAAACATACGATTTGTCCATTTGAGTTTTCTTTATTTGTATCTTATTACGTTGATTTGATCATTTGTGACTATAACTATGTATTTGACCCTAGAATTCATTTGGTCAGATACTTTGATGATGATACCTATAAACCCAAATTACTCATTGATGAAGCACACAACATGATTTCTAGGTCTCGAGACATGTTTTCAGCCACACTCTTAAAAAGCGATTTGATCACCTTAAGACGTGCAGGGTCAAAACTCAAACCAACGATCCGTGGGGCTGTCAATAAACTGATTGACCGTTTTGACCATTATGAAGCAGAACTCGAAGGTACCACATTTAAAAGCTACCTACCAGTCGATATGACTTACTTAGACCTCGTTAGTAACCTCATGATGAAAATCACCAACGCGGTTAAAGAAAATCCAAAGTATGGTAAGAAATCCGAGGTGATGGATGGCTACATGAAACTCCTCACACTGTCGGTGATTGCGGGTTATTACGATACACAGTTTAGGTTTAACATCACCAAATTAGAAGATGATATCGATATTACCATCCAATGTTTGGATGCGAGTACATTCATTAAATCCACGCTCACCGATAAGTCTTATGGGGCGGTATTCTTTTCCGCTACCTTGTATCCGATTGATTATTATCAAACCCTTTTATCCAAGGGGTTAGGTAACGTGGTTCAAATCCCATCACCTTTTGATCCAAATCACCTAAAAATCATGATCAATGACCGTGTGAATACTAGATACAAAGAAAGAGAAAACTCTTTAGCAGCCATTGTCCAAACGATTGAAACGGTGGTATCTTCAAAAATCGGAAACTATATCGCATTCTTTCCTTCCTATCAATATTTGAATCAAGTAAAAGATGCGTTATCGAACACGTTGGATGCCGATATTTTGGTTCAATCGAGACAAATGGATAGTACCGAACGAGACCACATCCTAAGCCGTTTCAAGAAAGACTTAACCCGCTCACAAATTGCGTTTTTCGTCATGGGTGGGATGTTCGCTGAAGGGATTGATTATGTGGGTGATATGCTTTCTGGGGTCATCATTGTGGGGGTAGGGTTACCGATGGTCAATGAACCCAACCAACAATTGAGGGCTTATTATGACGATACATTTAATCGGGGATTTGATTATGCGTATACTTACCCTGGCATGAATAAAGTCATCCAAGCGGTCGGTAGAGTCATTAGAAGAGACGATGATTATGGGATTGCGTTACTGATGGACGATCGCTTCGTCACGCCTTTATACAAACGGTTGATGCCAAAGGAATGGCAAGCCAAAACCGTTGTTAGAACAGACAACTACTTAAATGATTTACTGACAGAATTTTGGACTAAGATGGCTCAAAAATTTCCAAAAGAGCTCGTCAAAGATGAAACAATATAGACTTTTTCAAGTATAATACATTACATAGGGAGATATGAATATGTCAGAGATGTTATCGAAACGTTCTAAATGGACTTACACCACATCCGGTCTTGGCAGAGACATGATGTACGCGCTTTATAGTACTTACTTGATTGTATTTTTTACAGATGCTTTAGGCTTATCCAACTGGGCTTTGGTGGCGGTGGGGGTTGTCATCGCGGTTGCCCGTATTTGGGATGCCATCAACGATACATTGATGGGCATCATCATCGACAATACGAAGAGTAAGTATGGTAAATTCAAACCATGGTTGATCATTGGAGCGATCACCTCCGCCCTTATGTTTTTCCTTTTATTCCAAGATTTTGGATTATCGGGTGGCTGGTTTGTCTTGGTATTTACCATCGTCTACGTGATGTCAGATATGACATTCACCATGAATGACATTGCTTATTGGTCGATGTACCCTACCTTTTCAAACGACCCGAAAGAGCGTGAATCGATCGGTTCAAAAGCGAGAATATTCGCGAATTTAGGGATGTTCTTAACGATTGCTTTAGTACCCATCATTTATCAAAATTTCACAGGGGGACCGAAAAAGGCATTCTTCTGGATTGCTTTGGTGATTGCGAGTATATACCTCATTTCACAAATACTGGTATTCTTCATTGTCGAACAACCGAAGAACCCACTCGCAGATGTGAAACAACCCAAAACCTCACTCAAAGATGTCATTAAAATCATCACTAAAAATGACCAACTGATGGTCATCATCATCGCGATATTCTTATTCAATTCAGGGTATTACATCACCACATCCTTAGGGATATATTTCTTCAATTATGATTTCAATAAATATGGCGGCGCTGAGTTTACGATATTCTCAGGGATCCTCGCCATCAGTCAATTGACTGCGTTATCGTTATTTCCAGTGCTGGCAAAGAAAATCACCCGAAAACAAATTTTTACCATCGCGATTGGTTTGATTATGATTGGTTATCTGTTATTCTTAACGGCAGGCAACCTATTGCCAAAAACCATGTTGGTGGTTGGTTTGGCTGGCTTCTTCATTTTCTTTGGTGAAGGGTTCATCCAAGTGTCGGTCTTGGTCATGTTGGCGGATACGATTGAATATGGCCAGTGGAAACTCAAAACACGTAATGAGTCGGTGGTTTTCGCCATCAACCCATTCGTGGTTAAGTTAGCCACCTCCGTTCAAATATTGGTGGTTACATTAACGCTCGCTTGGTCGGGATTGAATGACAAAGTCATCAAACCACTCACCAATGCGAGGGAAGCAGCAGCATTACTTGGTACCCCATGGACGACCGAACAATCACGCGCTTTTATCAGTGCGAATGTCACCGATGGCATGTTGTTGGCCCTTCGGGTATCGATGACTGTATTGCCTGCATTGTTTATTTTAGGTGCTTATTTGGTTTATCGAAAGTTTTATAAGATTGACTATGCTTTGTTCGATCAAATCAAAGCAGATATTGCATTAGATTTAGAAAAAGGAGAAAAATCATGAAAGTATTAGATCAAGTATTTGTCCTAAAAAATGGTGTCAAACTACCAAAAATTGGGTTAGGCACTTGGCAAGTTAAAGATGGCGATGAAGCCTACCATTCGGTTATGTATGCACTAAAGCATGGGTATCGTCACATCGATACCGCTGAAGGCTATCGTAATGAAGAATCGGTGGGTAGAGCCGTTAGAGATTCGGGTATACCAAGACACGAGGTCTTCGTCACCTCAAAACTAGAATCCCACATCAAAACCTATGAAGGTGCGAAACAAGCGTTTGAAAACACCTTAAAAGCCTTGGGTTTTGATTACCTAGACCTATTTTTAATCCACGCACCATGGCCATGGAGTGAAATTGGCAAGGACTGTCGTGAAGGCAATGTTCAAGCGTGGAAAGCGATGGAAGAACTCTACCGTGCAGGTAAAATCCGTGCGATTGGGGTATCTAACTTTGATCCGAATGACATTGAAAACATTTTAAAACATTGTGAAATCATCCCACATGTCAATCAAATCGGGTATTTCATTGGTCTCGATCAAAAGAAAACCTTAGAGTACTGTGAAACCAAAGGGATTGTGGTTGAAGCGTACTCGCCACTCGGTATCGGGTATTTGCTCAGTAACCCAGTGATTGGTGAGGTTGCGAAAAAGTATCAAGTATCCCCTGCACAAATTTGTATCCGTTATTGCATCCAAAAGAATACAGCCCCACTACCAAAATCCACCCATGAAGAAAGAATCATTCAAAATACCCAAGTGGATTTTGAAATCAAACCTGAAGACATGGCCATTTTGGAAGAAATCAAAGGCGACCCACGTCGTTGGAGTTAATCGAAATAAAGGTATTTTCGTCACTGAAAATACTTTTTCTTTTTTGAAATATTGTGGATTATGTCATCTTTTCAGATGTCGATACCGTATATGTGTGTTAAAATAACCATTGAAGACAATCTCTAGGAGATAGTAATCCAATCAATCTAAAACAATCGAGGCGTTTTTTTATGACATATCGCGTTAAATTCATTTTGGTTTTCAGCCTATTGTGGCTCCTATTTATGGGTTCAACCCTAAAGATTCAATCAGATTCCACTGTAGATGCCGTTTATTTTGGTTCCTATACCTGTTTAAACTGCCAACAAGTCGAAGCTTCTGGTGTTTTACAAGACATCCAAGATCAAGGTTATGTAATACAAAAATACATGAGCGAAGACAATTACGACTTATTTGAGTCGATGTTTACCCGTTATGCAAGAACGTATAACGTCCCTAGTAATAAAAATCTAGTCCCGATTTTATACGTAGGACAAACCTATTATGCTGGTGCTGAAGTCATCATTGAAGGCATTCAATCCGGCGAGGTTCAATTGGTGATGGATGGTAGTGCACCCTTAGACCCAATTGAATTTGTTTATGGTGACATTACCCTAAGCGATTTATGGGTATTGTTGGGTTCTACCGCAGTCCTTGGGATCCTCGATGCATTCAACCCGTGTGCGATCGCGATGCTACTCATGTTTCTATCATTTCTAACCGATAAAAAGCGTTCAAAAGCGATTTTGTACATTTGTCTATCTTATATCATCGCGATATTTGTGACGTATTTCATATTAGGTACTTTCTTATCTAAAGCCTTAGCATTACTCGTACCTTACATGGTGATTTTTTACACGATCATCATTGTCTTGGCATTATTCATATCGGTACTCAATTTCATGGATTTCTTCGCAGCAAGAAGAAAAGCGTATGGTGAGATTAAAAACCAACTGCCAAGACGATTCTTTGTCGTGACTAAAAAGTTGATGAATAATTTCGCAGAAAGCATTGAATCTGGTGACTTTACAGTTTATCTTGTTGCTTTTTTGATTGGGATGTTCGTCGCGATCGTCGAATTTCCATGTTCCGGACAAGCGTTTGTCGCGTGGACAGCCATTGTGGTAGACCGTACCGCCCATATACTTTTATTCAATGTGCTGTTGTTTGTCTATGTGTTACTATTCGTTTCACCGCTCATCATCATCAGCGGCATTACCTTAAAATCTCAAAACATCCAAGTGGTCTCTAATTTTGTTCGTACTCGATTAGATATCATCAAATTGGTGAATGCGATTGTGTTTTTAGGGGTTGCGATTTATTATATCTTTAGAGTATTCATTAGGTAAGCCTATGCCAATCAAAAAAG
>JAEZHT010000011.1 GCA_023436805.1 Bacillota bacterium | reverse complement strand
ATCCTTCTTTTGGTTGATTCCGATTTTTTGGTTGATTGCTTCCGCATTCAATACCGATCGCGGAGTCAATATTCGTCAATTTTTCCCAACTACCTGGACATTCGATAATTTTTACCAACTGTTTTTCCAAACCGACAGTGTGGCCAATTTCCCAAGATGGTTCTTAAATACCCTCACGGTCGCTGTATTTGCTTGTATCATTTCGAGTTTGTTCGTCTTGATGGTTTCATACACCATGAGCCGATTAAGATTCAATATGCGTAAACCATTGATGAACATCGGCATCATTCTTGGGTTGTTCCCTGGGGTTTTATCGATGATTGCGATATACTTTATTTTAAAATCGTTGGGTTTAACCGACAGTTTATTGGCTTTAATCATTGTATATTCAGCCAGTTCAGGGTTGGGTTACTTGGTTGCAAAAGGGTTTTTCGATACGATTCCTAAATCGCTTGATGAAGCCGCTCGCATCGATGGGGCTACCCAATGGGACGTCTTTTGGCGAATCATCATTCCATTATCTCGACCAATCATCGTCTATACTGTCTTGTTGGCATTCTTGGCACCTTGGGTGGATTTCGTGTTCGCGAACATCATCATGACATCACGTGATACCAATAAATTTACCGTTGCCATTGGCTTATATAGTATGCTTGACCGAAATCTAGTGAACAATTATTTCTCATTATTTACAGCTGGTGCTGTGGTCGTTTCGATTCCAATTTCAGTACTTTTCATTTTTATGCAAAAGTTTTATGTTGAAGGCGTTACTGGTGGGTCTGTTAAAGGATAAAAGCACTGAACATCAGTGCTTTATCTTTGTAACTATAGTATAATTTGATTAGAAGGTGACTTTTTATGGAACTTAAACAAACATTTGAACAAACTTATCAAACCAAACCAGAAAGACTGTATTATTCACCAGGTCGCGTGAATTTGATTGGTGAACACATCGATTACAATGGCGGACTGGTATTTCCTGCAGCCATCTCGATTGGTACTTACGCAGCTGTAAAAACCAGAGATGACCAAACCATCCGCTTTTATTCATCTAATTTTAAAGACCAAGGGATGGTCGTCTGTCAATTGTCGGATTTGTCTTATCAATCCAATCATGGCTGGGTGAATTATGCGAAAGGCATCATTCAAACGTTATTGGACCGTGGTTATAAAATTAGCCACGGTTTGGATATTTTGGTGGAAGGCAACCTCCCACCAGCGTCAGGGTTATCTTCAAGTGCTTCCTTAGAAGTATTGATTGGCTTTGTATTTAGTGACGTGTTCAATTTAGGCATTTCACGTGAAGACATCGCCCTCATCGGCCAATATGTCGAAAACAATTACATGGGCATGCATTGTGGCATCATGGACCAATTGATTATTGCGAAAGGGGTATCCAACCAAGCCCTCATCATGAATACCAAAACCTTGGAAACCAAACCGGTCTATGCGACTTTTGATGGATACACCTGGGTCATCATGAATACCAATTACAAACGGAAAAATACCGATTCCAAATACAACGAACGCGTGGCTGAGTGTCAAGCCGTGTTGAAACGCATTCAAACCAAAATTCAGGTTCAAACGTTGTGTGAAATCACACCCAAACAATTTGAAAGTTTACAACTGTTGATTGAAGACCCTGTTTTAGTCAAACGTTTTAAACACGTCGTGACTGAACAAGCACGCGTTATTAAAGCTGAAAAACGCATGGCGCTTATGGATGCTATCGGCTTTGGTGCACTGTTAAATGCTTCACATGCTTCATTGAGATATGATTACGAAGTCACAGGTTTACACCTGGATGTCTTAGTAGAAGGTGCGATGTTGGCTGGCGCGATTGGTTCAAGGGTCACCGGTGCTGGGTTTGGTGGCTGTGCCATAGCATTGGTACCAAATCATAAACTGCCACATTTTGAATCACTGGTAAGATCACATTACATTCAAAATACAGGACTCACCCCTGCATTTTATGATGTCATATTTACGGATGGGGTGAAACGCATTGAATAACTTCATCACGATTGAAAATCCATACCTTAAAGTCATCATTTCAACCCTAGGTGCTGGTATCTATCAAATTTATTTAAAATCTGACCAAGAAGTGCCTGTTTTAGTGACCAATTCAAACCCAGAGGATTATTTGACCAGTACGAACTATTATGGTAAAACCATTGGTCGAATTTCAGGACGTCTGTTCGGTCCAGACTATCAAATTAATTCCATTTCTTACCCAGTTACATGTAATCCCAATAGCCCATTCATGTTACATGGGGGTAAAGATGGTTTATGGGCTCAACCTTTTAATCTAGACATCCAAAAAACCGATGAGGTAGTTTTATCTTATGTGGATCCAGTAAGTGCTACATTTCCAGGTGTATTGAAAGTCAATGTGGTTTATCGTTTGATTGAAAAGACCCTTCATATAGAATTCAATGCACATGCTTCAGAAGACACACTATGCAACTTAACCAACCATGTGTATTTCAACCTTAATATCGCTTCAGGTGATGTCTTAGACCACCATTTATCATTAAATTCATCCAAGTATAATGTGTTAGACGATCAATATGGATTCATTGAACAAACCGATGTGAAACATACACCTTTTGACTTTTTAGAACCGAAACCGCTCAGGAACGGCGTTTTAGCGTTATCACATACCGCTCAAAAAGGCTTAGACCACTGTTTCATTAAAGCGAATGGTTCTTGGGTAGGCACATTGTTTGAACCGAAATCTAACAGACGCTTGAATGTTTACAGTGATTACCCAAGTGTGGTCATTTATACCCATAATTTCGGTTCTCGAAAACCACTCAACACGACTACCCCACAAGGTATTCACTCAAGCATCACGTTTGAATGTCAATACGAACCTGATGGGATTCATCATAAAGTACTGAATCCTGCCCTTTTAAGGAAAAACGAACCTTATCATCACTATATCGATTTTGAATTTGAATTTTAGGAGGCCTTATGGACGCCATATTCGCTTTAGTCACTTATGGATTGAAACACCAATGGATCCATGGTCCAAATCCATCTTTACAAAAACTCTGTGAATTGTATAAATTGCCATTTATGGCCTATCAACCTATCGAGGATTCGATTGAATCCGTCATGGAAACCCTCCTTGACCGAGGGTTTGAACTTGGTCTATATCAACCCAACACGATCACTGAGAGGGATGCTTTTGAAGCCTATCTATTCGATATGGTCATGCCATCCCCAAGTGAGACCAAAATGACGTTCTTACGCCTTTATCAACAAAATCGACGTAAAGCGTTTCAATACCTTTATCACTTATCCATCGATGTCAATTACATCAAATCCAAACGCATCGCACAAAATGTTTCCTTCGATTTTGACAGTACTTATGGCAAAATTGAACTCACCATCAACCTGTCTAAACCTGAAAAAGACCCCAAAGATATTGCGAAAGCATTGGAACAAAAAGATATGCCAAAAACGGGTCCAAAATGTCTAATTTGTAAGGAAAATGAACACAATTATGACAATGCAAGGATGAATCTCCGCATTGTTCCCATCACTTTACATAAGCGACTTTGGCATTTTCAGTATTCACCTTATGCCTATTATAAAGAACATTGTATCATATTGAGTGATGCCCATGTACCGATGCGGATGTGTCCAGAAACGTTTCATTATTTGCTTGATTTCATCGATTATATGCCGGATTATTTCATCGGTTCGAACGCAGATATTCCCATTGTTGGCGGTTCAATCTTAGATCATGACCATTTTCAAGGGGGAAAACACCAGTTTCCAATCGAACAAGCTACCACATTGAAATTGTATAATAAAGGCGATTTGACCATCCGACACCTATACTGGCCATTATCGACCATACGTTTAGAGAGCCCAAATCGCGAGTCGATTTTGGCGATGTCTAAACATATTTTACGCTTATGGTCAACCTATGATAATGAACCACTGGATATATTATCCAAGTCCTATGGTTTACATAATACAATCACACCGATTGCGAGAAAACATGGTGATTCGTACCAAATGGACATCATTTTACGTAACAATCGTGTCAATGATACTTATCCAGAAGGTATTTTTCACCCGCATCGTGATGTTCAACACATCAAAAAGGAAAATATTGGACTGATTGAAGCGATGGGCTTGGCAATTTTGCCTGGTCGACTCAAAGTTGAATTAACCAAATCCTTAGACTATATTTTAAATGGGACCAACTACCCTGAATTAACCATCCATCAAACTTGGTTGGATAATTTGAAACAACGACAAACCATCCATTCCATGCGAGACTTGGAACTGGCTGTGGGTGAAAAGTTCCAAACCGTATTGGAACACGCAGGTGTATTTAAACTCGATTCTAAAGGCATGCAAGCCATGGATGCATTCATCCGAATGTGCATAAAATAACCAATCCTGTTGGTTATTTTTTTCCATATTATGTAAACCTATGTTATAATTGTACTGGGTGATGATATGAAAGGTCTTTACGTACACATCCCATTTTGTGAACACATTTGTTTCTATTGTGATTTCGCAAAAAGGGTTGCAAAAAACAGAGAAATGATCGATGAATACTTAACCTATCTTAAACAGGAATTCGATCAATTGACAGATCTTGACAAATCATTCGATACGATTTATATCGGTGGTGGGACACCATCGATGTTGGATGTAAAGCAACTCTCCACACTATTTGAGATGTTGAAAGGGCTAAACCCGATTGAATATACCATTGAAGTCAATCCAGAATCTTATTCACATGAGAAAGGCTTATTATTCAAACAATATGGCATCAATCGTGTGAGTTTAGGGGTTCAATCCTTTGAACCGGCCATTTTGGAATACATCGGACGCAAGCATACCAACCATCAAGTCATCGATACCATTCATGATTTGAATGCTTTGGGCATAGACAATATCAGCATTGATTTGATTTTCGCAATTCCAGGTCAAACCATGGCATCGATTGAACACGATTTAGATATGGTATCCACGCTACCGATTAAACATATCAGTTACTACTCATTGATATTGGAAGAAAAAACCGTATTCTATCATCAATACTTGAAGAAGCAATTTAGAAAGACCGACATCGATCTAGAAGCAGATATGTACGAATACATTCTCGAACGTTTAAATCGATTGGGCTTTACACAATACGAAATATCGAATTTTACCAAGGGTGACCACGCCTCTAAACACAATCAATTGTATTGGTCCATGGACCCTTATATTGGTATTGGTGCAGGTGCGCATGGCTTTGATGGACATACCCGTTATCAAAATCACCGTTTGTTATCCAATTATTATGAATCCTTCAGACAATCCTCATTTGTTGAAAGTCCTTCTCAATTTTTATCAGATACACTTATATTTGGATTACGTCGCTTGGTGGGTTTACACTTACCAACCATCGAACAACAATTCAACATAGATTTGTTTGAAAAATATCCGAAGCTACACCACTTACAATCGCTTGGATTGATTGAAATAGTGACTGATTACCTACGCTTAACCAAAAAAGGCTTACTCCTTGGCAACCAAGTATTTGAGGTGTTCTTATGAAATATTTGATCAATGAATACCAATATTATCTTAAACGTGAAAAAGGGTTGAGTCAAAACACCATAACGGCTTACCTAAGAGATTTAGAACAATATCGTCTATACTTAGAAAAAAATTATGAGATCACCAAGATTCAAAAAATCGAACGAAAACATATTGAAGGTTTTTTAAAGAGTTTGAATAAAAAAGACCTATCAACGAAATCTTTATCTAGAAAACTCACGGCCATCAAAGGTTTTCACCAATTTTTATTGATTGAAAATGAAATCGACAACAACATCGCTTATGACATCGAATCACCTAAGGTAGAAAAAACACTCCCTCAAGTACTCTCTGTATCAGAGGTGGTTAAAATCATCGAAGCCGTCAAAGGGACCGATCCATTATCGATACGAAATCAAGCCTTGTTAGAACTCATTTATGGTTCAGGTTTACGGGTTTCTGAGCTACTTGATTTAAAAACCGCCGATATTCATCTCTTAGAAGGGTATGTACGTGTTTTGGGTAAAGGTAACAAAGAACGTGAAGTTCCACTCGGTGAATTATCCATTCAAGCCCTTCGACTTTATTTGACAAAATCACGAAATCAACTTACAATAAGTAGCATAGATTATTTATTTTTAAATCAAGACGGACAACGGCTGTCACGCCAAGGTTTCTTCAAAATATTGAGGAAAATCGCTAAAAGTGCAGGCATTGACCGTGATGTTTCACCACATACCTTACGTCATTCATTCGCTACACATTTATTGGAAGCCGGTGTTGATTTGAGGACTTTACAGGAGTTGTTGGGTCATGAAGATATCCAAACGACCCAAATATACACACACATCAGTCAAAAACATTTAAAAGATGTCTATTTTAATACACATCCACGAGCAAAGGAGAAAAACAATGTATAAACGCGTATTTTTAATTGTCATGGACAGTCTCGGGTGCGGTGAAGCACCGGATGCAAAAGATTACAATGACGTGGGTTCGAACACCATCGGACATATCGCAGAAAAAATGAATTTGCACATCCCAAATATGCAAAAATTAGGTTATGGTAACATCGTTCCAATCAAAGGGGTCCCTGCAGTAGCTAACCCTCTAGCAAGCTTTACGAAAATTCAAGAGGCTTCCGTGGGTAAAGATACGATGACAGGACACTGGGAAATGATGGGGTTATACATCACAGAACCTTTCCAAACATTTACCGATACTGGCTTTCCTAAGGCCTTACTCGATGAATTGTCGAAACGAACTGGCAGAGCCATCATTGGTAATGTCGCAGCCTCAGGCACTGAAATTCTCACTGAACTTGGTGAAGAACACATGCGTAGTGGTGCTTTAATTGTTTATACCTCTGCTGACTCCGTATTACAAATCGCGATGCATGAAGGCATCATTCCGATTGAGGAACAATACCGTATTTGTGAAATTGCTCGTGAAATCACCATGAAAGACGAATGGAAGGTAGCACGTGTCATTGCTAGACCGTTTGTGGGTACAAACAAGAACGACTTTAAACGTACCTCCAACCGTCACGACTACGCTGTCAAACCATTCGCTAAAACAACCCTCAATTTTATGGATGAAAAAGGGTTGGATGTCATCGCATTGGGTAAAATCAATGATATATTCGTTGGTGAAGGGATAAATCATTATGAACGTACCCAATCCAATGAGGATGGGATGGACAAAATCATTAAGATTGCGAAAAATCACCCATTCAAGGGGCTTTGTTTCTTAAATTTGGTGGATTTTGATGCTTTATATGGTCACCGTCGTGACCCGATTGGTTATGGTAAAGCGATTGAATCGTTTGATCGTGACCTACCAAAATTATTGGAATACATGAATGAAGATGATTTATTGATGATTACAGCCGACCATGGCAATGACCCAACGCACTATGGTACTGACCACACCCGTGAATATGTACCACTATTGGTTTATGCCAAGGGTAAACCTGGTAAAGCATTGCCAGTAATGAAGACTTTCGCTGACATCGCAGCGACGATATCTGATAATTTCAACGTTGAAAAGACCGAAAATGGCAAATCATTTTTGGATTTAATATAAGGAGGACACTATGTTAGACTGGTTGCAAGCCTTAACCCCTGAAGACATCATTGTTTTTTCAGGGATACTGTTTTTATTCGTTACCTCAATCATTACATTGGTCCGCCTTTCAAGAATCGCGAACCGTGTTGGGGAACAAGAGTTTTACATTCAAGAATCCTTACTCGAAATTGATGGCGAACAATACATTAATTTGACCATCATCAACAAAGCATTTTCGACCAATCACATCAATGTCGTTGGGGTAGAGTTACGAAATATTTCACACCCACTCGAAGAAAAATTGGTCATGATTGCCCCTAGAAGCAAATACCAAGTGCGTTTTAACCTTGCAGAAATCAAAAAATTTGTATTTGCTACACGTAAAAAGTATCGCAAATTTAGAATTTATGTTGAAAATGAAATTGGCTTAAGAAAGTCAATTAAACCAAAAATCAATAACCGTTTCATGAAACGTCAATACTTACTATTGAAGCGTCAAGAACGATTAGAAGCCAAACGTGTTCGTTTCGAATCTGGACAATACAATTTCTTTGAACGCACGGGTCTCATCGTCGGTTTGATTTTTAGACCATTCGTGAAATTACGTCGTCATATGGTGTTATCAACCAATAAAACCTTAAGAGAATCCGAAATTCGTAGACAACAAAAGAAAGAACACGACGCCATCAAGTACAAACTTGATCAAGATGAATTCGAACTCAATGAAATTAGAATTCGCGAACAATCCATCAAAGAAAATCGTACCAGAGAACTGGAACTTGAACGTTTGAAGAAAGAAAAAGAACTTGAAATCGAACGCATCAAAGAAGCGACTTTAAAACGCGAATTCGAAGAAAACAAAGCGAAGATTGAGGCCATCGTACCTGAAGAGGTTGCGCAAGTTGAACTTGAATTGGAACGTAAAAACCAAAAAGTAGACGAGAAGAAACGTCCTCGTAAATCAAAAGCTGTTGAAGAAAAAGTTGAATTGGAAGCCGAAGCACCAGTGGTTGAATCCGTTGTATATGAACCTGTCATCGAAAGCTCTGAAATAACTGAACCAATCACTGCTGAAGTGGTTGAAACTAAAGTCAAGAAACCTAGAGCCCGCAAAGCTAAGGCTGAAACAACCGAATCCAGCATCGAAACCAAAGAAGCCTCCACAGAACCACTTGGAACCATTCCGCTTCAAGACGAAGATAAGTAATCCATTCACAAACGCAGACATCCAATTGTCTGCGTTTTTTCTTATTCTTATAATTCCTTCTAAATTAAAAAATATTATATTTTACTTAATCATGATTTATGTTAAGATAAAGTATAGAAACGATACAAATACTTGGGAGGCAGCACCATGAACGAATCCGATTCAGGCAGAAAATATTTTAGGAACCTACTCGAATACAATTTTTACATTCGTCTTGCCGGTTTTGGTATAGTATTCTTAATTATGTTGGCGTATGGCATTTATAGTTTTGTGGTTGGTAACCGCGGTCCGCTTGCGATACTGGGTATTGTATTGTTGGCTGCTGTGACACTAGTTTTAGTACCAACAATTATCATTAAAACAATCAAAAAAGCGCATTTAAAACGACAATATTTGAATTCTACTTGCTATAAAGTCACTCAAAAACCGTATATTCTAGACTATCAAGCACCAGATTATCAATATCAAATCAAAATGTTTGATCAACTATATCGTGATTTGTCTGCGCCTTTATACTTTGATGTCACGTTGAAAGACCAAGTTTTTGACAAGAGCGATCTTGCTATCGATTTATTGTTGTTTGATAAACGCGGGATTTACGCCATTCAAGTATTGTCTTACGATGGTCCATTGAAAGGTGAATTAAATGAGCGAATTTGGAAACCCCATTTCTATTTGGGTCTAAATAAAAAACTGAGCGTAGACCAAGTACTGTACGATACTTGGAGAAAAGTCAATATACTGTCAAATCCGATTATGCAAACGGATTTATATGTTCAAAACATTAAAAAGATTTTACCTAATATAGATGTTAAGGGCGTAACCATTTTTAAAGATACCATGATTGATGATACGTTTACTTCCATGAATGGTCGTATATTTTCGTATCAAGATTTCATAGCCTATATTCAAAAGCAACCCATCATTTATTCGGATGATGAATTGGAAATTACTCAAAACAGCATCAAGAAAGCCCTAATTACCACTATATAATACGAAGAAAGAGTTCATTTCTGAACTCTTTTATTTTGTCTTCAATTAGATTTCAATGATACGTAGTGTATTTGTTGATCCGTGTTGTTGAGCCCAACCGGAAGTGATGATGATCTTATCGCCTTTTTGGAAGCCAAATTCTTTAGCTACATCAATCGCAACACGGTCATAAGAACCCATATCGGTAAAGTCTCTACGGTAAGCAGAGAATACACCCCAATAATAAGTCAATTGATTGCAGGTTGCGCGGTTATTAGATACGGCAATGACAGGTACGGATGGTCTAAATTTGCATAGACGTTTCGGTGTACCACCGGTTTCTGTAAACGCGATGATGACTTTGACTTCAGGCAATGTCAACGCACTTAAGCTGACTGAAATCCCAATCGCATCATTCACGGTGGATTGAGACGTTTGGATTGCTTTTTGAAGCTTTTCATAATAAGGAATGTTGTCTTCAATGGCTTTCGCAATCGTATCCATGGTCAATACGGATTCAACTGGATATTCACCTGCAGCAGATTCACCCGATAACATAATCGCATCAGAGCCGTCCAAGATTGCATTCGCAACGTCAGAAGCTTCCGCACGGGTAGGACGAGGGTTACTCATCATGGATTCTAACATATGGGTAGCTGTAATGACAGGTTTACCTTTAGCATTGGCAACAGAAATGATTTTCTTTTGATAAAGTGGGACTAGAGCAGTTGAAACTTCAACACCTAAGTCACCTCTAGCAACCATCACACCGTCACATACTTCAAGGATACTTTCAAGTTCATCGACACCTTCTTGAGACTCAATCTTAGCGATGATTTCAATTTTTGGTGCTTTGAATTCTTTTAGTATTTCTTTGATTTCTAATACATCATCTTTACGTCTAACAAATGACAAAGCAATCATATCTACAGCCATTTCAGCGCAGAATTGCATGTCTTCTTTATCTTTTTTAGAAACGAATGGCATGGACAACTTAACATTAGGTACGTTTACACCTTTTTTGGTTTTAATGACACCATTGTTAAAGATTTCACAAGTCAATACGTCATTGGTAGCTTCGATGATGTTTAAACGCATCTTACCATCGTCGATGAGTAAGAAATCGCCTACTTTGATATCATCAAATAATTCTCTACAATCGATATGGAAGGCTTCTTTGGTACCAATGATTTGTTCTTTATGGACCTTAACGATATCACCTTTTTTAAACGATGCG
>JAEZHT010000007.1 GCA_023436805.1 Bacillota bacterium | reverse complement strand
AAATTGAAAAACCCTTCAATGACGACGATGGTGCGATCACCAATTTGTGTCACGGTCAGGTATTTGGTTATTTGGTCAATAATGATAATCAATGCGATGATGATGATGCCAGTAATCATGCGATGTAACCTCCAAATATTAGGTATAAAGTATATACCAATCCAAACCACAACACACCATAGGTGTATGTATACAGTTTGAATAGCCTTCTTATTTTAACAAATTCAAGGTCATTTGAATAGTCTTTTATGTAATAAGTTTGAAATACATAGGACAGGTGAATAAAGCCGTATCCAATCAATGCCCCATACACAATCCAAACCTTCGTATAGGCAACAAAAACCAATAAATTGATGACTAAAAGGGCGGGTAACATCATAATCGTGAAGGCTGTTCCTGTGGTTGAAACGGCGTAACCCAGATTTTTCTTGAATGACCATGGTTTGGTGATGGTCCGGTATGCTTTTCTCGCATCAAGGTAGTCTTGTAAGGATGCTTTGAATCGCTTCATCGATGTCACCTACCTTAATGAGCGTGAATGTGGGGTTATTCAATTTTTCATAAATAGCTAATGCAGCGTCATAATTGGCAGCTGCACATAAGAACAAATCCACATCGTGGTCATAAGCCGTATAGATTTTTTGTTCAATACCACCTATTTCACCAATCGACCCATCGAGTTCAATGGTCCCGGTACCTGCAATTTTTAGGTCCTTCAAATCGATGTTCAATAATTTCATGTAAATATCGAGGGTTTGAATCAACCCACCAGATGGTCCACCGATGAAGTCATTGCCATAGGCCGTGGTGATATCGGGTGTGGTTTCAATATCAAAGTAAGGTTCTAAACGGATGCCATAGCGATCGACAGATGTGAGTTTATTCAAAGATAATGACACAGGGACGCCATCACGCAATACGGTCACGTTGACGGTATTTTGATTTGAAAAGTAACCAAAAAATTCGTTTTGTGGTACATCTTGATGTGAAACACCTTCGACTGAAACCAATATGTCCCCCAAGCGTATACCTTTTTGACCAGGTTCAACAAAACTGACGATGTAGCCCAGTTGTGTGTAATTGATTTGAATGTTTGAATCGATGAGACTGGCTTTCGTATAGGCTTGAATGGTTGCGTATTGGTAACTGACTTCTTCTGCGATTTGGCCCATTTTAAACTGGTCCATCGCACTGATACCACGATAGGCGTCGGGTAATCTAGATATGTCAATGGTATCTGTGAAGGTGGCTAAGACATATTGAAATAAGGTTGGTTTGTCCATGCTCACAACATAAATCGTATAAAAATGATGACTTTCAGTTTCGGAAATTTCCGTTTGGACAGGCGTTAAATCGCCTTTTAAAGTCAATGTATAATCATCGAGACGGTAAGTGAAAAATATCGTTAAGCTGGCATATAACACCACAATGATGGCAGTGATAAACTTGTGTTTTAAGATCCACTTCATTTTTTAATCTCGAGTTGACCTAAATGAAATTGTCTGATTTTGATTCCAGCAGCTTTGAACATACGCATCGCTGCTTGATTGGATGGGGTGTCTTCGTATTTGTTCTCTTGATATACCAACTCTTTGATGCCACTTTGAATCAATAGTTTTGTACATTCATGACAAGGGAATAAGGTAACATAACAAACCCCATTTTTGAGCGATTGGGTTGCATTTAAAATGGCGTTTGCTTCCGCATGAACGACATATGGGTATTTGGTGTCTTGCAACTCACCCTCTTTGGTCCAAGGAAATTCATCATCAGATAATACTTGGGGCAAGCCATTATAGCCAATACCAATGATGCGCTTGTCAGGATTAATGATGCACGCGCCTACCTGCGTATTAGGGTCTTTTGAACGAAGGGCAGATAATGAAGCGACACCCATGAAGTATTGATCCCAGGAAATGTAATCAGTTCTTTTCATTTTTTTCATCCGCTTTCAATAGACCCAAATTGACATGACAATAGCCGTTTGGGTTCTTGATTAAATAGTCTTGATGGTATTCTTCTGCGATGTAATAGTTTCTTAAAGGTTCAACCACCACAGCAAACTTACGGTCAGATAACGCTTGTCTTGAAGCAATGAATTGACGCGATATATCAGCGTCTTCTTCTTGTTCATAATAAATGCCTGAACGGTATTGAACGCCTACATCATGGCCTTGACGATTGAGTGTGTAAGGGTTGATGATTCTAAAGAAATGATCTAAAAGGGTCGGTAATTGAACGATTTTTTCATCGTATTCAACCAAAGTGACTTCTGCGTGGGTAGCAATCCCATTGCATACTTCTTTGTAGGTTGGGTTTTCTTTGTTCCCATTGGCATACCCGACTTCGGTATGTTTGACGCCTTTTACATCTCTAAAGTAGGCTTGGACGCCCCAAAAGCACCCGCCAGCCAAAATAATTTTTTTCATGACATTACCTCCAAATTGCTTTATAAATATCATACCTTAAATTGGTCATTTTGACTAGTAAACAAGCTATAAATCTCACCATATTCACAATTATGGGATTTTTTTTGAATATCTAGACAAAACCAAAATCAGGTTCGTTTCATTGGGGGTATAATGGAATTAAGCAAAATATTTTTAAAATTTACTGACAAAACACGTGTACTCAATTGTTATATAGGTGTCAGGGATGTTGGGAGTGAAAGTATGTTTGATCAAATCAAATTGAAGCAAGCCATGAAACAACTGAAAAATGGTCACCATGACGCGATCGATGTGATTTACGATATAACCAACCGAATGGTGTTCTATCAAATCTATCAAATCGTCAAAAGGAAAGATGTGGCTGAAGAAATCATGCAAGACGTCTACATGAAAGTATTTCAACATCGAGCATCTTATCAAGAAGACCAACCAAAATCTTGGATCATGCGGATTGCTAAAAACGAAGCCATCAACCATTACCACAAACTAGCACGAGAAACCCTCGTAGACGTGGAAACACTCAATCAACCCACCGATGACATGAAAGAAACGCCAATCATCGATATGGCAGCTCAAATATTAGATGAAGATGAATTTTACATCGTCATACAATGCATTGTTGAAGGCAAGACCAGACAATCGGTCGCCAATACACTGAATTTATCCACATCAGGTGTGACATTTAAACTCAATGTAGCACTTGAAAAACTCAAAAACCAGCTGGAAGGAGGTACCAATCATGACAAATAAGCAATTGATCAAACAATTAAAAGCCGAAGGTAAGACCATTGAATTAAATAAAGAACGTATTTTATCCCAAATCCCTAGACAAGAACAACATAAAGCACGTTTGGTTTTATGGCACCCGAAACTAGCGATGACGTTTGGACTACTCTTGTTGGTTGTGCTTGGTATCACCTTATTTAGACAAACACCAACCAACCCATCGATTGTAACCGTAGACATCAATCCATCGATTGAATTTACAGTGGATACAAACAATCAAGTCACAGCAACCCGTGCACTGAATTTGGATGGTGAAGTGTTGATCGAAACGATGGTTTTAACTAAATTATCTGTCAATGAAGCCATCGAAGCCGTCATTGAACAAGCCACAACGTTGGGTTATATGACTCAAACCTCTGTGGTAAATATCAGTGCATTCAATGAGAAAACAGCCATTGAAAACAAACTCAATGAACGCATCAAAGCGCATTTTCAATCCAGAATTCAAATGAGTGAGATTACAGATGAACTGATCGATGAAGCCAAAGCATTGAAGATTACACCAAGAAAATTGGCACTCATTCAAGCCATCATTGACATGGATCCAACCTATACAATCGATGAATTACGTACCTATGATATACCGAAATTAAATGAGATCAAACGTGGCTTTGTTGCTAGCGAACTCGCTCAACTCAAAGTCCAAGTCGATACATTGAAATCAGCAATGGATGCCCAAAAAGCAACATTATTGTTGGAAGTGGATGCATATATTTCTGAGATCAATGCTGAAATCGTTTCATTAAAAGCATTGTATACGAGCAATGGATTGGAATTCAATACAGCATATACCACATTTTCTAATACGTACTTCCCAAATGCTCAAGTGCCATTATTACCGACACTCAAATATCAAAGATTGTTACAATTAGAATCCAAAATGGATGCTTATGAAGCTTATTTGAAACAACAAGTGGATACTTTGTTTGAAGCCAGTATCCGTGGATTATATTCTCATTTGGTCGATACCCATGCCAATCTGGCACAATTGAATCAGTGGCAAGCACCTAGTCATGCCATCGGTGTTTTGACAAACATTGAACTGTATTTGGATGCTTCACTATACGACCAATTATTCTTAGCAAGTGCGAAACGACTCGATGTCTTACTGAATCAAAATGCTTCAGGGTCAGGCAATGCTTATAAGCGCATATTATCTGAAGCTTATCAAGAATTTATGGTGTATTATACATCGAATCAAGTCAGTACATCATTAAAAGAATCAACTTATATTCAAAACATCATTCTAAAATACGAACAAAAGGAGCAATAACATCATGAGAAAATTATTAGTATTCACATTCATCATATTGGTTTTAACCATCTTAGCGGCTTGTACTGAATCGGTCAACGCAGCAAATGCTAGAATCACCATGGACATCAACCCAAGTGTTGAAATCATTACGAATGCCAGAGGCCGTGTTGAATCGGTTACACCGCTCAATGACGATGCACAAACCTTATTATTAGATACGAATTTTAAAGGTAAAGTCGCTGCCGATGTTGTGGTCGAAATTGCTGAATTAGCTAGAGTTTATGGCTATCTTAAAGCAGGTGTCGAAAATGCGGTTGTCGTTACCACCGAAACCGACGATACGGCACAAATGAATCGCATTCAAACCCACATACGTAGCCGTATTCAAGCCCATCTTGAACAAAAAAACATCCCAGTCGATGTTGTAGATGGGAATGCAGGCATCACCCAAGCTGACATCGATCAAGCCGCTGCCTTAGGCATTTCTGTAGGTAAGTATCGCATCATCAAAGCTGCGATGGCACTCGATGTTGACTTAACTTATGAAGCAGCTATTGAAATGAGTGTTCGTGAATTATTAACGATGATCAATGTAAATCGTGAAGCGTTAAAAGATTTTGCCCAAGACCATGTTCGATTGGCTTTCCTACAACTTAGAGCGAATGCGAAAGCTGCATTCCACTACTTACGAGTTTCGTATATCGAAACCCAAGCCAACCTCATGTTAATCGCCAACCCAACTGGATTCGATGCTTTGTTGGTCGACTCTGATTTAGATGCAGCCGCTTTAGTTGCACTGTATGGTGAATATGTGGATGCGATTGAAGCCATAGAAATTCCTTCATCCGATCCGTATGAAACCGCCATTCAAGCTAAATTAGATGCGGATTTAGACATTCAAGCTAAAAATGAACTGTTGGTAGGGTATAAAGCAGAAATAAAAGCACTCTATGAAGAATTTAATGGTAATCGTCAAGGACGTTCAGACCTCAGAGCTGAAGCCCAAACCATCTTTATGAATTATATGACAACCAAAGCAGAATTGGATTTTTTGGTGGAAGCGTACGTTGAAGCAGAAAACATCCCGCATGAATACTTGTTCTTCTATCAAAATGGTCAAATCGAAATCATTTTACTCGAAAACTTTATGGATGATTACAGAACCATTCGCGAAACCTATCGTCAATTGTTCTTAGAACATCAAGTGGATTTGGCTGCATTTGAAGCGTTATTCATGGCGAACTTGAATCTACAACTTCAAGCCACCATCTTACAATACAACCAAGTACTCAATCAATTCAGATTACAAATGGCTCAAATCAACATTCAAGCCCGCTTAGAAATCCGTTACGAACACATGGTTAGACAACAAACACAACATAATAATGGCTAAACCAAGCCAATATAAAAGATAAAGACGATTGCTCGTCTTTATTTTTTTGTTTACTAGGAAAGTTCGTCTCTTATTGTTCTATCATCTAACAATCATTTAAGCTGTTTAATAGAAGTTTCAATAAAACACCCATTAATATACCTTCTTTCATGACTTTCTATATAATTAAATATTCATATAAAATATATATTTTATGAGTTATTTATGGTATAATTTGAGTAAGAAAGGAGGAATCCATTTATGCCTTATAAAGCCCTAAAAACAAGACTCTATTTGAATTCAAATCAACACCAGTTTCTATTATCATTAATGCGTGCTTCAAGAAGTCTCTATAATCAAGCGCTATATAATGTCAGACAACATTTTATAAAAACCAATGGCTACTTATCCTATAACGAAAACTATCAACTACTCAAAGACAGTGAACA
>JAEZHT010000026.1 GCA_023436805.1 Bacillota bacterium | reverse complement strand
GTGTTCGATTTGGATTGGGTGACCTAAGTAACGCTTTTTAAGCATGTCATCGAGTTGAACTTCGTTACGTACTTGTTCATCGCTCATCGCGTTGATGTCGTTACGAATATAGTCACTCGCGTCTAATGTAATCATGGTGAACCCTAATGATAATGCATATTGAATATCTTCTGGTTTCTTTAAATGGTCGCCATCGGCACCAAAGCCTTTGGTAAATCCAACTTTAAATGCCCCAAAGGATGCAGCATCTAAAACATCTTCATAGGTTCTATGGGTTAATGTGAGTTCTCTGATGGATTGTTGAGCGAAAATTGGATAAGCGTCGTATTGTTCAAATACGCGTGCATGGCCTGGGGTTGCTAGACCTAAGCGGTCACCTAATCCAAAGCTTCTTTGTTTGTTTAAAACAGGGATAGGCTTGGTGAATGGAAACAATCTTCTCAAGACTTGACCATTTTCAAAGGTGAGTGGTGCAATCACCACAGGTAACCCTAAAACTTCAGATTGAACACCTTTAAATTGATTGGCTAATCTGCCGTAAGCCACCAATTCGTCTGCGTCTTTAGAAGCTTGCATAAACACCCAAGTATCTTCTACTTTTTGGATGGATTTTGGATATACATGATCGACATGTATACCTTTAATTTGGGAAAAATCCTTTAAAAAATCTGTGTTTTTGTGTGACATATCTTTTCTCCTCGTATGTATATATTTCCTAAGAAATAGGCTTGCTAAAACAAATGTTCATTGAATGAAGCATGCGTAAACCGCCTGTATCAATTCTATTTTACCACATTTTTTAATTTGTAAACACTGTTTATATATGCGGACACATTTTTATCAACGACTTTTTTACGAATCGTTGATAGCGTGTGTTTAGTCTTTGAATATAAATGTATTTATAGCGTGTGTAAACCCCTCTTCTTTGAAGGGTTTTGTCACAAATTTGGCTTGTTGTTTTAGCGCGTCTTCACCATCGCCCATTGCGATACCAAGACCTGCCTTTTGAACCATCGTTAAGTCGTTTTCTTGGTCACCAATCGCTAAGACTTCTTCCAATGGGACACCCAAATACTGACATAATATTTCTAGTGCTCTACCTTTGGACGCGATACGGTTACCAACATCGATAAACGATGCTTGGCTGGATAATACATATACTGCTTCAATTTGGCTTAACGTCTTTCTCAGTTGATCGAATTTGACTGCATCTGGTTCAATGATGAGGATTTTAAGTAAACCTAAAGATACATAAGTTGTTAGTGCAGTATTTTCTACTGTGATCGAATCAAAATTACCGATGCGTGCTTCTAGTCGGGCTTTCGCTTGTTTGGTTGAAACAATCGATTGGGTGGTATAAAGCAAATAATCGGTATGGGATGTTTCTAATATCGACATGACTTTCAAAGCAATCGCTTCATCAATCACATCTTGATGAATCACCTGTTCTTTTTGAAAGTCATAGATAAATGCCCCATTGGTACAGATGACAGGTAGCTTTACTTGTAGTTTTTCAACCATCGCTTTGGTGGCGTCTTTATGACGACCTGTAGCGAGGGTAAATAAATACCCTTTTTGTTGAAGTTTTTGGATGGTATTCCATGTTTGTTCAGACATCTCTTTTTTGTAGACCAAAGTACCGTCTAAATCAGCAATAATCATTTTCATATTTTATAAACGCTCCAAAGATATTATACACTAAGTTCGACAAATCGAATACATCGTAGCCTTTATGATATATAAAAAAATGCATACAATTGTACGCATTTTTTATGCATTTTTATAGGTTATGATTCACAATTTTATAAGTGTTCTTACCCATTCTTTTCGCTTCATAAAGGGCTAAATCTGCTTGTTTCAATAGGTTTTTAATTGGTGTACTCTTATCCTTTTTGTATAATATGACACCAACACTGGCCGTTAATTGAATCTCACCGATAGGTGTGTTCCATGTCTTTAATGAATCCAAAAGTTGTTGTGTCATTTCATTGACCAACTGGATATCGTTACATAGTGGTAACATAACAACAAACTCATCCCCACCTAATCTAATCGGATACCCATACTTGGTTTGTTTAGCAAACTCATCCAGCTTTTGACTGAATTCCTGTAAAACAAGGTTACCGACATCGTGACCATAGGTATCGTTGATTTTTTTGAAATTGTCCAAATCCATCAACAACATCGTACCATATTCATAAGGTGCGTCATCAAAAAACTTCAATAGTTGTTGACGATTAGCAATGCCTGTTAAGGAATCACGATAAGCCAAATGTTCAAGTTCTAAATAGTAAGCGAACATCTTAGCTAGTTTTTGTAAGAGTTCCACACTTTTTGAATCAAATGGGTGAGCTTGACTATTGACAGCACACAGTGTACCGAATCGACTGCCATTCTTGAGTGCGATAGGGATACCTAAGTAAGCACCCATATTGATTGATTCAATGGTGGATTGAACCGATTCTAGACCGGTTGCTTCACGGATATTTTCAAAAATCAATGGTTTGCCTGCTTGATAATCGATTCGATTACAGATGGCATTCTCAACCGGTATCGTCGTACCTTCGTTCAATCGAATGTTACGGTCGTTATTCACTACTTTCAGTGTCACTTGAGTAATGTCATTCAAGGAATTGATATAAATGGTATTTTCTGGCATGATTTGTGATGCTAAATCCAAAATGTCTTTCATAAGCATCTCGAAGTTTTGGTATGTGATTACTTCGTTTGTCATTAAACTTTTCATGTGAATCCACCACCATTTCTGTGACTAAACACCTGTTTAGTGTGCACTATAATTCATAACATTTCTTATACTAAATTATTATACGATAAACTTAAGAATTGTTTAATCATAATACTTTTGACTTCAAAGTATTTCGAACAAATTAAGATTTTTGTAATAAAAACGCCTATGTTGGCGTAATTATGATAATTTCATCTTTAAGATTTGCTCATCGTCATCCATTTCATTGGTGTCTTCAAAGCCACAATCGATGTAAAATTTATATGGCATCACATCGTGCATGGTACAGGTCACGTACAAATACTTCATGCCGTCTTGCAAGGCTTTTTGTTTGATTATTTCAATCACCTGTCTACCAAAACCTCGATTTTGATTTGGTTTTGATATCATGAAGCGCCAAAGAAAATAGGCAGGTTGATCCGCTTCGGGGATATCATCATCCTGTAAAGCGATCATGACAAATCCAACCGGTTCTTCATTGAAATAAATCGCTCTTGGCTATGCGCGTTCTTGATTCACATAGGCTTGTGCAATCGATACAACATTGGGGGCGACTGACTTTTTTTGAGATTCATCTAATGTATCCGATAGTTGGATAATAGTTCTAAAATTTTCTTCCGTGATTTCTCTTACACTGATCATATGATCAACTCCTATAGACATTGTAACATCGTTATACTTATTCATAAATGATATAATAAATCTTGAGGTGATTTCATGGATATGATTAACGAATTTTTTACAAGATTCATCCAAAAAACCCATCGAGACAAGAACACAACTTATATGGATGTATATCACTTTGAACTGACTGAATACTGGGCCAATGAACTGTTGAGACTGGTGCTCATCGGACAAAAGAAAGCCACAGCATCCAGTTATGAAGCTTTCATCATCGAGAATGAACCTCTCCCAAAAGTGGGTGATTTGAATATCATCACAGATTTTGCAGGTAATCCAAGGTGTGTGGTCGAAACCAAACAAATCACCATCCGCCCATTCAAAGAGTTCACCTTCGACATCGTAAAACGAGAAGGCGAAGATGACAATTTAGAATCCTGGCGAACAGGTCACACGAAGTTTTTCACCAATGAAGGTAAAGAACTCGGATATACGTTCAGTGAAGATATGAAAGTTGTGTTTGAGGATTTCGAAGTGGTGTATCAAGAATAAAACGGCTTATTAGGCCGTTTTATCTATATACATGGTATGTATTCTTACCCCTTGATTTTGCTACATACAATGCTTGATCTGCATTTTTCAAGAGGGCATCGAGATTGGTATCGTCTTGATAAGTTGCGACACCAATACTTGCGGAAAGCTGTAATTTTTCAATGTTGGTATGCCATGATGAGCACATATTCAACATCTTTTTTGCATATAAATCAATATCGTATTGTCTAGATTGATTGGGTACACAAACCAGGAACTCATCCCCCCCTAATCGAATCGGATATGCAATTTCACAATCTGCAGTAAAGTCATATAATTTTTTGCCCATTTCACTTAGGATTTGATCTCCAATATCGTGTCCATGGGTGTCATTCACTTTTTTAAATCCATCCAAATCGATGAAATACATCGCACCATGTGTGCTCTTAAATTGGCTAAAGAATCTACGTAAATACTGTCTATTGAACACTTTGGTGAGTGGATCGATGTAAGCGATGTGTTCAACTTCTAGATAATAGGAAAACATTCGAGCAATTTTTTCCATCAATTTCACACTTTTTTCATCAAAATGGGTGGGTTGATGGTGGGCAACACATAAAGTACCAAAACGCTCTCCGGTATCGAGTGTGATTGGGATACCCATATAAGCCTGAATATTGACGCTTCTCAAAATTTCCTTAAAATTATCCAAATCATTTTCCTTTGAGATGTCTTCGTATATGAGTGGTTTTTTCGATATAAAATCTACACGATTACAGAGCCCTTCTTCAATATGAATGGATAATCCTTCATACAGTGGAATGAGTGGGTGTTTTTCAGATATTTTGAGGGTTACTTGTCGGTTGTCTGCTAATGAGTTAATGTAAATGAATTTGTCAGGCAATATTTCCTTTGCAAGCGATAAAACATCACTCGCCAATTGATCAAAGTTGGCATATGTTTTGATTTCATGGATCGAAATACTCATTTAGATACCTCCTATGGTGTTTTTTTCAATGTGTTTAGTTGTACCTGGTATTGATGAAATGTTGTCGAATCTATTAACTCATCATCCAGTAATTTTTGATATAGGCTATTATATAACAATTTTACTGCATTCCAATCGCTATATGCACTGGTGTTTACAACTTTAACATGGATGGTCTGGTCTAGCATAAGCAACCCCATACGCATAATCTGATCTGTGTTGGATGCACCTAAGTGATTAATGACTTCTTTAATGGGCGAAATCACACCACCTAAACCTGAACAATAAAGATAATTAATTTCGGGGTCTGTAATGAACTTTACCCATGCACGAGCAGCTGCTTGATTCTTTGAATTTTTAATAATACCATAACCCCAGGCACCGGCAGTTGTCCCACCGTGTTCTGAGGTTTCATCGATGGGTATCGGTCCTAAAACGTATTTATTTGGGCTTGTATTATATGAACTGCCTAATGGACCCATATGACCAAAACTCATCCATAGTTGATTCGCATTTAATAATTCTGTAGGTTGAGTTAAACCCGCAAATGCGGGACCATAGGCCAGTGCCCCTGTTTGTTTTAAGTCTAATAAGTAAGCCCAAGCACGCACAGCGCCTTCATCCGAAAAAGCTGGTAATGTATGTTCCCCCATTGAAAGACCCATGCCCGTGATGGAATAAATCAATTGTGAACTGACATTACCGTAGGGAAATCCGAAACGAGCCGTACCGGTTTCTGTTTTTATCGTTTTCGCCCAAATGGCGAGGTCTTGCCACGAAATGCGGTTTACTCTAATAATTTCATCTGCGTCATTCTTCGTGACTTCGACCGTTGGCGGTATATATGGTAATGCCTCTTTATTGAATAATGTCAAATACACATCCATCGATATCGGTGCGAAATATCGATATCCACCGAGATGGGTATAAGCATCGAACATCGTTGTAAATGTACGATCGGTTTCTAAATCCAGCCAATCTAGGTCGACCAAATAATTGGAGGTTAAATACTGGCTCATGCGAGCGGAATCCACCATGATGACATCGGTCGTCACCGCATTGTTTTTATATTGTTGATCGATGTTTGTGAATAGTACATCAGGTGATTCATAAATCACATCCACTTTAATCCCATGTTCGGCTTCAAATAACCTGACAAAGGTTCTAAAAAATGTTTTCTCATTAGGTTGTTGAAGGCCCGATAAAACAATCGTCAATGTCTTGGATGTAGTCTGGTTTTTTTTACAACCACCCAATAAAACCAAGCACGATAGAATTAAAATCAGCCATCCCTTTTTTCTCATGTCTTAGATACCTCACCATTTGGATAATGTTTGTCGATATAAGTCATGGTTTGATTGTATACCGATTTAAATGAATCTAAAACCGTTAGAATTTGAGATTGATTTTGATCGCCAATGGCTTTTTGTAGTTCCGTTATTTTATTCAATAACAGATCTGCACCAATACCGCTCGTACTGCCTTTCATTTTATGCAAAATTTGGCGTGCTTCTGTGAATGATTGACTCTCAATCACCTGAATCAACGCATCCAATGTATTTAGATTTTCCTTGTAATATTCTCTCACAACCAAACCATACAAATCTGCATTATCACCCATTTGTTGAATGCCTTTTTGAAAGTTAACCATGGCTTGAACCGGCTTCACATCGGGTTGTTTTGTCTTAAGTAAAGAAACGATGGTTTTAACAAAATTTTCTGGTTCAAATGGTTTAGATATATAGTGGTCCATGCCTGCAGCGATACAGGCTTCTTTCACACCAGTGGTAACCTCCGCAGTCATCGCGACAATTAAAGCACTTGGTACCATTTGTTTGATTTTGGTAGATGCTTCATAACCATTCATCATCGGCATATGGATATCCATGAGAATGATATCGATGTCTGTTGATCTCTTCGCATACAAATCTACAGCTTCTTTCCCGTCATTGGCTGTTAAAACATCAAACCCGGATTGTTCTAATAACAGTTTCGCAATCAACTGATTGGTACTATTGTCATCCACAACCAACACAGTTTTGCCTAATTTTTCCATGGTTTTTGATGCATCTTCGGTTTCAATATCGGTGGCTTCTACAGCACGGTGGACAAACAATTCTAAGATGGCATTATGTAAGATACTTGAAATGACTGGTTTACCAATCGCACTATCGATATTTTGATTGTCGAGTTGGTCAAACAAATCGGTGCGTTGCATCGGTAACACCATCATGACTTTAGGCATCTTTTGAAGATTGGATTGGGTTGATAACTTGGTTATGAATTCCAATCCGTGTTCAGTTGGTGTCTCATAATCTAAAATGAATAAATCATAAGGCGATTTCATTTGGCCATTGGCTTTTTCGAGTAAAGCCATGGCTGCATTCGATGAGGTTGTCAGCTCACAATCGATACCAAATGAATGCAAATACGTTTCAATCATGTTCAATGAGGATGTGCTCTTATCTAAAACCAAGACGCGAATGTTTTTAAAGAAGTCCGCTGTGGCATCTGCTTTCATGGCTTTTTCCTTTTCAACATCGGCTTTCAATGAAAGTTTAATAACAAAGGTCGAACCTTCATGTTCTGTACTAAAGACTTGAATCTCTCCACCCATCAATTCGACCAAATGTTTGACAATAGACAGGCCTAAACCAGACCCACCAAATCGACGATTGATGCTGGAATCGGCTTGTTTAAACGGGGTGAACAACCCTTCGAGGGTGGATTTAGACATACCGATGCCGGTATCTTTAATTGTTAAGGTTAAGTGGTGATGTAAACCCTCTTTGGCTGTTTCATGAATTTCAAATACCACTTCACCTTGATCGGTAAATTTAATGGCGTTATTCAAGAGATTTAAAAGGATTTGTTCCAACCGTTTTGGATCACCAAAGAAATACGTTGGAATGGTAGAATCCTTAGAAAATCTAAATCCCAACCCTTTATCTTCAAGCTTGATGGCGAGAATACTCATCAAGTTATGAACAACTTGGTCTAAACTAAATGAGATGTTTTCTAATTCAATTTTGGATGCTTCGATTTTTGAGTAATCCAAAATATCATTGATCAATGACAACATATTGGATGAGGCTTGTGTAATTCTTTCGATATACATCCGTTGTGTCATCGATATCTTGGTTTTCTTTAGGATAAATGATAACCCAATGATGGCATTGAGGGGGGTTCTAATTTCATGAGACATTCTGGCCATGAATGAGGATTTAACCAGATTGGCTTCTTCAGCAATCGTTTTTGCTTTTTCCAGTTCAATTGCTGTTTGTTTTCGAATCAATACTTCTTTTTTCAATCTGACAATCCAAAATGCACTGATGGCACCGGCGACGAGAATAAACGCCAAACCACCCAATAAACTTTGGATGAGTGGACCATAATCGGTTGGCGTGGCGGTATCGACGGTTACCCAGCGGGCATGGATTTCTACTTTTTCAGCTGCAGTAATCGAGGCTAGTGCCTTATTGATAATAGAGATTAAAACCACATTGTCTTTTTGTACTGCGAAATGTAATCCAATCGGTGATGCTGATGGTAAGGCTGAAAATCTTAGGTTGGTGAGGCCATTCGATTTAATCAAATAATCGGATGTGGCTAGATTGCCTACAAAAGCAATCTCACTGCCATCTGAAACCGCAGTCAATGCTTGCCCAACTGTATTGTATAAACTCAAATTGATTTGAGGGTATTCCAATAAAAAAGTATGGTGTGAACTGTTGATCTGAACAGCAACCGTTTTACCGTATAAATCCGATATGCCTTTAATTTCAGTGTTGTTATTTCTTGTTACAATGACACGTCTAATCTCATAATACATATTTGAAAAAAGGAAGAATTCTTCCCTCGCTACGGTTTTAGAAATGGCAGGTAACACATCGATGTTGCCTTCAAGGGCTTGAAAATAAGCCTGTGACCATGTTAGATTTGGTACAACTTGAAAGTCGATGCCTGTGCGTTCTTCAATGATTTTGATGTAATCTGAAGCAATCCCTTTATACTCACCATTTTCGATGAATTCAAATGGAACAAACTCTGGGTCTACGCCCAAAGTCAATATCGGATGATCTTGTATGTATTGTTGTTCAAGGGGTGTCAATGAGATCGTCGTGGCAGCATAACTTTGCACACGAGGCAAGGTAAGTAGTAATCCACAAAGTAGTAAACCGATGAAAAGTTTTTTCATTGACATTCACCTCGATTAAGATTGTGTGTAACGTTTGTTGATGGTGACAATATCATCGATGATTTCAAGGAAACCAGTCGCGATGACGGGGTCAAAGTGTTTACCGATGCCCTCTTTGATGATTTGGGTGGATTTTTCAACACTATAAGCTTTCTTATAAACACGTTCGTTGATCAAAGCATCAAACACATCGATGATGGCCATCAAACGACCAGGCAGTGGTATGTTTTCACCTGTTAAATGATTTGGATAGCCAGACCCATCGTATTTTTCATGGTGATAACCCACGATTTCGAGGGCTGTTTGAATAAATGCTGGAATTTCAACGTTTGGATTTAATTCTTTTTTGAGTGCCGCCACCCCATATTCCACATGCTTTTTCATGATGTCAAATTCTTCAGGGGTCAAACGACCTGGTTTGAGTAAAATACTGTCTGGAATGGCTACTTTACCGATGTCATGCAGCGGGGAAGTGTTTACCAGTAGACGGATATAATCAGGGGTTAAAATGTCTTCATATTGGATTTTGGTTGCTAAATGATTACATAAACAAGACATCATTTGTTGCGTACGCATGATATGATTATAGGATTCAAAGTTACGTGCTTCAATCAAACCCACCAAGGCGTGAATTGTGATATCTCTCGTAACAACCAGTTCTTCGGTCGCTTTAGCCACACGCATGTCGAGTATTTGATTGGCATGTTCGATTTCTTGTTGTAATTCCAACAATTTACTGTGAACCTCAATACGAATCTTGAGTGAAGATAGGTTGATGGGTTTACGTATAAAGTCGACTGCACCTAAACTCAACCCTTTAATCTCGTTTTCAACTTCATCCATATTCGTCAAAATGATCACACGAATGTGATGGTATTTAGGGGTTTCTTTGAGGATTTGTAGCACTTGGAATCCATCCATAATTGGCATGTTCAAATCCAAAATGACTAAGTGAATGTCTGCATCAGCCTCGATGACTTGAATCGCTTCTAGCCCATTTCGAGCGACTTTGATATTGAAATCACGTAGCATATTTTGAATGATGAGTAAATCTGTTGAAGAGTCATCGACGACGAGGATTTTTGTTACCATACACGTACCTTACACTATTCTATGAGATTTTTACTGACAATCTATCTGGGTTTATTACCGTCATTATATCATATCAATATTATAACTATTGAAAAATTTAATCGAAAAACTGGCCATTTTTTGAAATGATTGTGACAGCACTGTGTAGGTTTTAGTATTTTACACTTTTTACGAATGAAATCATCGGTCACACCAGCGTACACAAAAAGAAAGAATTCCAACGTTTTCACATTGGAATTCAAGTGTTATTCACCACTGATCATCAATGATTCAATTAAAACTGAAGGGCTCGCAACCCCGGATAAATTAAACTTCAAATCGCTACCTAGGGTGACGACTTTATTCATCATCTCAAAGAAATTGCCTGAGACCACAATCATCTTCACTGGGTGTGCAATTTTACCTTTTTCAATCTTTTGACCTGAGGCCTGTAAAGAAAATTCGCCAGAGATGGTTTTTACCCCTGCATGTAATCCAATCAAATCTGTGATTAAAACACCATCTTCAATGCCTTTAATCATGTCTTCAAATGAAGTATTTCCAGGTTGTAGCACAAAGTTTGACATTTGGATGCCACCACCAAAGCCATTGCCGGTAGGTTCAGTGTTGAAAATTTTGGCTGTTTTAAGGTTATGGTTGAAGCCTGTGAAAACACCTTCTTTGACCACATATCGTTGACTACATGCCACACCTTCATCATCGAATGGTACTTTGAAGAAAGCCTCTTTATGAAGTGGGTCATTGACTAAATTGATCTTTGAGTCAAAAATCTTTTCACCTACTTTATTCTTAAGTGAAGTCATATTTCTAAAAGCGGCTTCCCCAGAAAAAATACTACCAAATACATTGAGGATGTCAGAGAACATTTCATTGCTGAAGATGACTGGGTAAGCTTTGGTTGGTAATGATTTCCCACCCAATTTCGCTAACCCCATCGCTAAGGTTGTTTGAATCATCTTTTCCACATCAAAGTCACTGAACTTCTTCGCTAACTTGATGTCATAGGCGGTTTGGATATCCGATTCGTCTTTTTTAAATACACCAATGGCGTAAGCATAGGCATAGGATTGAAAACGGGATAAGTTTAATCCTTTAGAATTTACCAATGTCGTTTCGGATTCGACTTCTTGGTATTGGGTCGTTTGAACTTGAGCCACCGATGGGTTTGAAAGAATCCCTTGTTCAAGTTGTTTTAAGAGTTCTATTTTTTCAGTGACTGGTACGGATGTAAAATCAAACTTGTCCTCTTCGACAACTGGGTAACTTTTTGAACCCTCAAAAATAATGGCTGGTTCTACTACGGTGAGTGCTTTGGCATTTTCAATCAACTGATTAAGCATTTGATCTACATTGATCTGTGATAAGTTTTCAAATCGGACTGTAGATAATTTATTGTTATAAATACCACGGATGGTAACCGAGGTTACTTGGCTTTGAACGTGTTGGTCCAATTTGTTTTGATAGACCGATAGTTTTAAACTACGGTTCTTTACTGCATATATTTCAAGGTCAGAAATACCTTTGTCTAACCCAAGCTTTAACCACGATTGATACATTATTTCTTACCTCCTGCACCACCAACGGTCATTGAAGACACGCGGATGGTTGGTTGACCCACATCGACTGGGATACTACCCGATAATGACCCACACATGCCTTGTCCAAATTCAAGGTTGTCAGCCACACGGTCAATCTTAAATAGAACGTCCTTACCTTGACCAATGAGCATCGCGCCTCTGACTGGCTTCGTGAGTTTACCATCTTCAATGAGATAGCCTTCTTGAACCGCGAAATTAAACTCACCTGTGGCAGGTACAACGGTACCACCACCGAGTTTTTTCGCAAATAATCCATACTTGGTATCTTTTATAATATCCTCAAACTTATCTGTCCCTGGGGCGATATAGGTGGAGTTCATACGTGAGGTTGGTGAGAACTTATAGGATTGTCTACGACCTGATCCTGTCGGTGTCATCTTCATCTTTCTAGCATTTCGATAATCGATGAGATATCCCTTCAATACGCCATTTTCAATGAGTAGATTCTTTTGGGTTTGCTTACCTTCATCGTCAAAGGACAATCTACCCCAAGCCGATTCAACATCGCCATCATCATAGGCTGTGACCTTGTCAGAACCGACCTTTTCACCCAGCTTACCAACGAATGGGGATAGCCCTTTCGCAACCGCTGTGGCTTCTAATGGGTGTCCACAAGCTTCATGGAAAATAACCCCACCGAAGCCGTTGTGTAATACCACTGGCATAACTTGAGGTACCATGTCTTCTGCGGATAATAACGTGATACTCGATACCGCGACTTCTTTCGCTAATGTTTCTAAATCCAGGGCATCGAATATTTCAAATCCCATATAACGACCCGGACCTTCCGATGCTTGTTGCATCAACCCGTTTTCAGAGGATGCTGCCATCATCACCACGCGTGTGTACGTTCTTAAATCATCTTGGTACACGCCTTCTGAATTGGCTACCCAAACTTTTTGTCTGGTTTCAATCAATTGAGCAATTGCTTGAACGATGCGTGGGTCATGTGATTTGATGATGTTGGATAATTTTTGAAGCTTAGCCGTCTTTTCAGAGACGGGTACACTTTCCATTGGACGTTTGGTGTTATCCACATAAGGTTTGGCTTCACCCAAAGGTACTGCTTTATGTAGTGATCCAGAAAAGGAAGCACGCAAATTTTGAACCAAATTCAAAATAGCATCATAAGATACTTCATTGGTAAACCCATACACTTCATCGGTGTTTTGAATGAGTCTCACACCCGCACCGAAGACATTGCCGCGATCAATGGAGGTGACTTCGCCATTCATGACTCGGATCACCGAGGATGCGGTATCTTCTAAAAAGATTTCTGCGAAGTCAGCACCGGTTTGTAGCGCTGCTTCTAATAAGATTTGTAGCTTGTTTTTTTCTAACATAGACTTACCTCGTTTATTGGTATCAATTCTATCTCATTGAACATTTTTTTGCAATAGATCCCCTCAAAACACATAAAAATAAGTCATTTTGATACCTTTATTTAGAAATGGGGCTATACTATAGTTAGGGGATGATACCATGGACTTCTTTGAAACCATACGTTACACACGGATCAAAAAGAAAAAAACATCGAAATTAGACAATACGATGTCTTTCTTCTCGCCTCCACCAAAACCATGTCTAACAAGCAGTTTGATTCGGGTTTTATGAACGTATTCAATTATATCTCTGGTGAAAATCACAAAGAAGAAAAAATCTCGATGACCACCCCAGTGGTATCCTATGAAGAAGATGAACAGTTGGTGACTGGGTTTTATGTACCATCAAAATATGATCAGACCACGGTGCCAAAACCAACCAGTGAACATGTCTTTATTCAAGAAAATGAAGCAGCCATTTACGCGGTGATTCGATTCAGTGGTGGTTGGAATGAGTACAATTTCAAAAAAGCTGAGTTGAAACTTAAAGAATACATCGATCAAAACCATTATGAAATAATTTCTAGCCGAATCATATTCCGTTATCAACCGCCGTTTATACCAGGGTTTCTAAGACGCAATGAAATCGCGTTTAAAATCAAATATATCTAAAACAAAACCGATAGCGTGAACTATCGGTTTTCAGTTTATTACAGGTTTTGAGTGATGAGTTGAATCACTTCTTGTCGATCGTTTGCATTTCTGACATCATATTTATCCATATCAATCATGACCACTTTAGAGGCTTTATAATGATTTAAGACCCAGTCATCATAGTTTTCCCACAAGAATTTATAGTAATCTACTAAGGATTGGTCTAACTCATAACTTCTACCACGCAGTTGGATACGTTTGAGAACCGTTTCAAAAGAGCCTCTTAAATAAACCATTAAATCTGGTGCTTTCTTTGGTAACCCCGTGAGTTCTTCCATCATGTTTTTAAGGAGTTTTTCATACATTTCAAACTCTAAAGATGAAATTCTACCCAAATCACGATTTCTTTTTGCGAAGTACCAATCTTCATAAATGGAGCGATCAATGATGTTATTTTCGTGTTGTAACGCATCCTTGATAGTTTTGAATCTAGAGTTCAAGAAATACAGTTGTAAAAGAAATGGGTATCTTTTCGCTTCGATTTCTTCTTTTGAAGATGTATAGAACAACGGTAGAATGGGATTATCATCCACCGATTCATAAAACACCTGACTACCGAGTTGTTCTGCTAAAATTTCTGCTACTGTGGTCTTGCCTAGACCGATCATGCCACCAATGACTATCACCATTTTGTCTCCTTTGTAATAGAAAATGCTCCAATCTGGTTATTAGATTGAGCATTATTTTTTTAAATGCTTCTAAAAGCACTTATTCCTATTTTAGAGGAGATTCATAACCCTGTCAAGGCATTAGAAATCATTATGATTAACGCTCTAATTAGATAAAACATTGGTATTTTTTTGAAAAAATGTGTTTATATTTTTTTAATACATTTTTAAGCGTAAACTATTTTGAAACCGTAATATCTCGTGATATGATAACGGTACAATGGGTAGAAAAGGAGAATTTGCATGTCTGAAAAAGCGTTAAAAAGAGACCCTCTCGCATTTGAAAGCTTAATTCGCTTCAATAAAATCATGGGCTCAGTTCACCTCGTTCAAGGCGTCTTGATGATGCTATTTGCATTTTTAGTTTATCCAAATTTGGATGGCACTGGTACACAAACATTTACAATTCCTGTGATTGGGAATTACTTAAACTTTGTTGAAGGTCAAGGCTTGGTCTTAACACCCACTGAAACCTTATTTGAATTACCATTCTTACCATTAACCGCGAGCTTCTTATTAATATCTGCATTGTTCCATTTCATTATTGCTATTCCGTATAAAGACAAATATGTCGCTGACCTTAAAGTCGGTATCAATAAGCTCAGATGGTATGAATATGCCTTATCTTCTTCTTTGATGATCGTATTGATTTCTTCTTTATTTGGCGTTAGAGACGTTGCTGTATTTGCGCTCATTGCTTTAGCCAATGCTGCGATGAACTTATTCGGCTTAGATATGGAATTACTCAATGCTGGTGAATCCAAAGTTGGTAAAAAAGTCAATTGGTTGCCATTCATTTTCGGTTCCATCATTGGTTTAGCCCCATGGGTTGCCATCGCATTCTACATTGGTGTTAACCCTAATCTAGATGCAGTTCCAGGATTCGTATGGGCTATTCTAGTGACTTACTTTGTTGCTTTCAATACCTTCCCAGTCAACATGGTATTACAATACTTAGGAAAAGGTAAGTTCAAAAATTATCTTTATGGTGAAAGAGGTTATATCATTCTTTCCTTAGTAGCGAAAACCATTTTAACTTGGTTAGTTTTATTTGGAGCATTCCAACCTTAATCACTTAGTTCTCAAAAGCCATGCTAATCATGCATTGGCTTTTTTTCTTGTTTTGGATTATGGACATGTCCCTGTATAATAAGGGTATGAATCAAGTCAAAGGAGTACTTAATCTATGAAACAAAGAATGCTTGGTAAAACCAACATCATGGTGAGTGAAATCGCACTTGGTTGTTGGCAACTCGGTGCGGTTTGGGGTGAACCTTTCAACCCGGAAATCGCGTTAAATACGCTTAAAACAGCGACTGCTCAAGGGATCAATTGTTTTGATACCGCAGACGTTTATATGGGCGGTGAATCCGAAAGAGCGATTGGTAGATATCTAAAAACCCTCGATGTAAAACCTTTTGTAATCACTAAAATGGGTCGTTTTCAAAGCCCACACATCGCAGCTGGTTACCATGAGGATAATTTGAGAAGATTCGTCAAACAATCCATAAAGAACCTTCAAGTAGATGCGTTAGATATGGTTTTATTACACTGTCCACCCAGTGAAGTTTACGATATGCCTGAGATCTTTGAGAGCCTTGATAGCATCAAAGCCGATGGTTTAATTAAGCATTATGGTGTCAGCGTAGAAACCGTTGAAGAAGGTTTAAAAGCCCTTCAATACCCTGGGGTTGAAGCGATTGAAATCATCTTCAATATGTTTAGGTTGAAACCCGCTGAACATTTCTTTACAGAAGCCAAGAAACACAACGTTGGTATCATTGTTAGAGTGCCACTCGCTTCTGGTTTACTGACAGGAAAATTCAAAAAAGACACACAGTTCAATCCAAATGACCATAGAACTTATAACCGTCATGGTGAAAAGTTTGATATGGGCGAAACCTTCAGTGGTGTCGATTATGACACTGGGCTAGAAGCTGTGGAAGCCTTGAAAAAAGTCTTCCCAAATGAATCCTTACCCCTCATCGCTTTAAGATGGATTTTGATGTTTGATGCTGTAAGCACGGTGATCCCTGGGGCGAGCCGTCCGGAACACATTTTAGAGAATGCGAAAGCATCGGCACTACCACCGCTAACGGATGTCCAAATGAAACAGGTTGAAGCGATTTATACTAAATACATCAAACCACTCGTTCATCACAAATGGTAAAAATAAAGGTACCCTCATTTTGAAGGTACCTTCTTTGTTTTATTGTAGAGATTGTAAATAGGTGAGTGCGTTTTGATATAACCATTCACTGTTGAATGTGACCAAACCATTGTTCATACCAAACACCACCGACTTATCGATGAATGAAGCAACCCATTCTGAACCCAATGTTTTACCGTTGGTGGTTGTGCTTAAAATTTGTTGATTGATATCTTTATTTTCATACTCGAAGAATCTCGCATCTTGAGGTAAGTTACCTGACATTTCAGTCCAACCTCTACTGCTGATATGGACATCAAATGTGTTGTTAATATAGGCAATCGCTGCACTCTTATCCCAAGGTCTACCCAAATCGACAGACCCTGCCGGTACACCATTTTCAAAGGTAAATGTGTTGTTATAAAAGACATAACCCATGCTGATCAAGAGTGTATTTGATGCATTATAACCTTTGTTGGTTGAAATCACACCGGTAGCACGTGCTAAGGAACGAATTTCTGAGTTTTCAAAGAAGGCTGGACCCCCATTACCAAAAATGAAATCGACAACACCTTCAATATAAACATTTAAATAATACTGACGGCCAGACTTGGCATATAACGTATCTTGATACCCTTTAAAGGAGACTTGGTAGAAAATGACTTGGTCTGCTTCGTTGACCAAAGCAACCCCTTGTTTATCAGAAATGGTGGACTGATTATAATTAAAGTCATTTTGGAAAGTGATGTTTTTCGCCATGAAGCCTGTAGCTGAAGACTTGATTGAAACAGTCGCTGATCCTTGAGTCCCCCAGGTTGCGCCATTAGGTTGTTGAGTACCAGAGGCTGCATCATAAGTAATCACGGTATTATTTTGACTTTCACCAATCATGACTAAATTTGGAACGGTCACTGTAATCTTTTCACGATAAATGCCATCGGCGATGTAGATATGTTTTAGTGTATTGCTTGGATAGTTTTGATTGACTAAATATTGCAAAGCCGATTTAACTGTTGTAAACATGACCTTATTTTCAATGATTTCACCATCAAAACCCATGTGTGCATGATCGACATAAATCGAAACACTCGTTGGATTTGTAGCATCTATTTCATGAACATAAATATCGATATGTACCACATCAAAAGTCTTATAAGAAATACTGGCTTGATAATGGCCAGCGACATTGAAGTTCACTGCAGAAACATCTAGTGTATAATCACTTGGATTTAATTTAAGATACCCACCATCGGTCAACATCGCTTTTACCACCAAACCATCGGTATTGATTGTGGATCCGATGGCGTAGGTTTGTTTCATCAACAAATCATCCGCAAGCACGTGTGTCACAGAGACCACATCGACTTTAAATGACTTGGTTTCACCACCATATAGTACTTCAATGCTATATTCTCCCGCGACACTGTTGTTAAATGCGGTTGTGATGAGTTGATAAGCAGTAGCTTCTAGTAATGTGCTTGAACCATCGGAGAATGTGGCGTATACCGCCAAGTTGGATAAGTCTAATTCTTCACCTACCAAGTAATACTTCTTCACTTGTGTGGTGGAAATGGTAAATCCTGTTTCTACAACTGGACCTGCATTTTCCGATTGTCTTGCAATAGAGCCGTTATGATATTTGAAGAATGTAGCGTTAAATCCACTTTGATCAAACCAAGCTTGGGTGATTTCAGCGGAGGTTAAACCTGTACCTTCAGGCATAGCGATTGGTGCTGTACCCACGATAAATACAGTGGTTTCACTTGCATAGTATAAATTGGTTAATGTCGCTGTTGAACCACTTGGTAGGTTACCCGCACCGATTTTATTGGTGTTGGTACCAGAAGTTTGGGTGATATTTGATATGAATACTTTATCCGCGATCACTGTAGACCCAGAAATGTTGGTACCTAAAACCGAACCAACGTTCTTGCCGGAAGAGATACTACCTTTTACGACAATTTGTCTCACAGTTAATGTAATACCTGCTGCATTTAAACGTCCCATGATGGCACCAGCTGCTTGGTTTGGTGCAACCACTTTAGAATCAAAATAGACATTTTCAACATCAATGATGACGGCTTTTCTAGCTGCGCCAATCAAACCACCGACATAAGAACTACCTTCAATCCAGTGGTTTTCATCATTGATAACCGTAATGTTTCGAATGGTAATCGTGGTTTCAGATGAGTCATTGATCACATCACCAAATAAGAGTGCTGCATAGGAACCTGCATGTCTGACGGATACATTATTAAAGGATATATTTTCAAATCTTGCGCCGCCTTGGGCGAAAGCCGAAATGAACGCTGAAGATTCAGAGGTGCCTCCACCATTGTGGATAGAGTCCGCAAATTGAATGTTCTTAATGACACCACCATTTAAGATTTCTTTGAATAAGAAACCCATCTTATTGCCGGATGCGTTGATGACTGCGCCACGAATTGTGTATCCATGACCATCAAAAATCCCACCAAAAGTATTTGGACTGCCTGTGAGAGTTGTGCCGGTCATATCGATGTCGTTCATCAAATGCACTTCACCGGTTGCCCCGTTGGTAATGAGGTCTACGACATCTTGTGGGGTATATAATAAAGTACCTGTTGGGATACTAGGGTCTGGTTCAAATCGACCATACAATTCATAATTGCCTGTGGACCCTAGAGGAATCGATTCAACCAATGTACCACCTTCTGGGCGTGTAAACCAACCTATAAAAATCATACCAGTCATTTCTATGCTTCTAAGGACAGGTTGTGATTCAATGGTATAGATATCATCACCCATCTCAATGATGGTTGAATCCACGGGTTTCCAATAACTGATGGTATAGTTTCTGATTTCAAACGCTGGTTTCAACGTGATATTCTCTTGGATGGTTGTTTCAAAATCAAATAGACTGTCGTTATGTTTCCAACCAATGAATGTATACCCTAGTTTTTCTGGTGAGATCGTAGGTGCACTTACTTTTAAACCTGATTCTATATTTGAAGTGGATAAAACAGACCCATCTTCATTTTCAAAAGTGACTGTATAGACT
>JAEZHT010000046.1 GCA_023436805.1 Bacillota bacterium | reverse complement strand
GTGCCTGTTCTGTGGAAATACCTGAAATCTCCATTAATTTTGCTTCTTGTTGTTTCAAAATGTCTTCCACTTTGCTATTCAATTGTTCAAGATCTTGTTTCTTTTCGTCCAACTTAATTTCTTTTTGACCAAGAAATTCTTCTCTCTTGTCCAAATTGGCGGCTCTTCTGTTAAGCATTTCGTCTCTTTGTGATATTTTGGTTTCCAAATCGAGAACGACTTGTTTTCTTTCCTTCATATCACGTTCGAATTCACGTTTTTGATCAAAAATATTTTGACGTGCTTCTAGAATGGCTTCCTTCTTGAGTTTTTCGGCTTCTTTAGTGCCTTCTTCAACAATTTTTTTCGCTTGCTCGCGGCTGTTTTGTAAGCTCTTTTCGTGTTGTTTTACACGGAAAATGAAGCCCCCTACCAAGCCTAAAGCCAATAGCAAAATGGAGACGATTGACCATACTACATGTTCCATCGTTCATTCCTCCATTTGTTTTAATTTGTTACATTTTCATTACATGAGCGTTAAATATATTAAACAACATTATCAAAATTGATATACTTTTATTTAAGGTTTTATTCCTGGGTACTACTCTTTAATTATATAGGAGAAATGACTTTTAGTCAACGCATTACATTCCGACTTTTTTTTTAGAATGGCGTGTAGTATAATAAGGTTACGTGAAATGAGGGATTTTATGAGAAAAGTTAAAAAAATCAGCAAATGGGCATGGATTTATCAACACCGTTTAGTGATTTTTGCGGTTTTATTTTTCGTTGTTTTACCAATCATCTTTATACCAAGCATCTATCTTCAAAAATATTTAGACAGCAAACCTGTTTTGTTTGAAAACAAACAAGCTGAAGTCGTGAGTCTCGATGATATGCCTGTTTTCGCAATAGAATACAAAATAACACAGGTACGTTTACCTAACGATGAAAATTTAGGTGGTTACTACAAATTTGACTACAAACTTACCAGAGAAACAGGTATCAATCCAATCACAAACATTCGCATTCAATTTCAATTAGCGACACGTTGGGCAAAATATTCCGAATTGTCCACGGAACAATCGGTCACACTCAATCAAACCCGTTCCGTTCAAATGAACTTCAATTATGATATGGATTCCAATATACTTCCATTTGTCCAAGCCACGGGTCCATTCTTGTATGCGAAAATCACTTATGAAGAAAACATTATGGGTGAGATTTTCCCAAGAACCATTTATGTTCGTTTACCATACGATTTGATCAAAGACAATACACAAATCATTCCAGCCTAAAAAAATACGCTAGCAGCCGCTAGCGTTTTTTGTTATTTGAGTTGATAAGCTTGTCTGACTTTGACTTCAATTGCTTTAGCCATGTCTACATGGGTTTCCAAATAATCTTTGGCGTTTTCACGACCTTGACCAATCTTTTCACCTTCATAAGCATACCAAGCACCACTCTTCTTGATGATTTCAAGTTCAACAGCGAGGTCGACCAATTCACCCATTTTGGATACACCTTTACCATAAACAATGTCCACACTGGCTTGTTTGAATGGTGGCGCTACTTTATTCTTCACGACTTTGATGTTGACTTTATTACCGACCACATCATTGCCTGCTTTGATTTGTTCACTTCTTCTAACTTCAAGTCTAACTGATGCATAGAATTTCAACGCTCTACCACCAGATGTGGTTTCTGGGTTACCAAACATCACGCCTACTTTTTCACGAATTTGGTTGATGAATATGGCAATCGTATTGGTCTTGTTGATGATCCCAGACAATTTTCTCATGGCTTGGCTCATCAAGCGGGCTTGTAAACCGACGTGTGAATCACCCATATCACCATTGATTTCTGCTTCAGGTACCAAAGCTGCAACCGAGTCTACAACGACGATACCAATCGCACCACTTCGGATTAAAGCTTCAGCAATTTCTAACGCTTGTTCACCAGTATCTGGTTGTGACAAAATCAAGTTGTCGACATCGACACCTAATGCTCTAGCGTATTGTGGGTCTAAGGCGTGTTCAGCATCGATGAATGCTGCAAATCCACCTTGTCTTTGTACTTCTGCAATCGCGGTTAAAGCGAATGTGGTTTTACCAGATGATTCTGGTCCATAAATTTCTACGATTCTACCTTTCGGGTAGCCACCAATGCCTAAAGCTACGTCTAAAGCGATGGATCCGGATGGGGATGATTCGATGTGTCTATCTGCTTCATCACCCAATTTCATGACAGCGCCTTTACCATATTGTTTTTCTATTTGCTTCATCGCATTGAGCAATGCTTCTTGTTTTTTGATGTCCATGTTTGGCCTCCTATATTAGATATATACCCCTTGCGAGGTGTTTTTTACTTTTTTAAATAGATTCGAATACGAGGTGACGATTTTTCCAAAAATAGTCTGCCCCGGATAAAACGGTGAATATGAGTGCCAACCATAGTAGAATATCGCCGATCAGTGTTGGTAATCCAAAATCATTGAATAACAATACCACCAATGCAATCACTGTGGTGACCATTTTGAGTTTACCAAATGGACTAGCAGCGATGACTTTACCACGTTCAACAGCAATTAATCTAACCCCTGTCACGATGAATTCTCGTGCTACGACGATGAGGGTCATCCACCAAAGCACACGGTTGGTTGTGGATTGTAAATACAAGAATGCTGTTAATACCAATAATTTGTCAGCGATTGGGTCAGTGAATTTCCCAAATGTCGTGACTTGATTGTTCTTTCGGGCTAGGTAGCCATCTAAGAAATCCGTGAAGCTCGCGAGGATAAATAAAATCGCGAAAAACAATTGTGCTAAATCGAGTCCGAAAAGCACATCATCCACGCTTTGTAGTGGTTCTAAAAAACTGATAATCACCATCACCGGAATCGCAACGAAACGGCTTAAAGTGAGTTTATTTGGCAATGTCATCCATCATCTCTCTCTTTCAACTTATTTTAACATATTTTTCCTTTAATAGTTGCTTTTTAAAATGCCATTTGGTATAATTTGAGTTGCTTATCACGGGAGGTGACATTATGGCTAACATCAAACAACAAATCAAACGTATCAAGACAAACGAAAAGCGCAGATTAATCAATGCATCATTCAAATCTTCTACCAAAACCGCTATCAAAGCAGTAGAGAAGGCAGTAACAGCTGGAGATAAAGAAAAGGCATTAGTCAATCTATCTTTTGCAAATAAGAAATTGGATAAGGGGCAAGCCAAAGGTATTTTCCACAAAAACTTTGTTGCCAACCACAAATCTCAACTTGCACAACTAGTTAACAAACTACAATAAGCACATCTCGGATGTGTTTTTTTTTATTTTAACTTCTCGATTTCCAAACGGTTCCCGTATTGTGGCACCATACGAACCAATTTATTGAGTGGTCCTGCAGGTGGGTATTTTGGATTATACCCAATGACGTTGATGTATTTGTCGATGGTGTCTCTTTCTTTGATCATCGCAGTCAAGCCTTTCAAAGTGGCTTTAACATCATCAATTGCTCTATGGGTATTTTTATGGTCGATTTGATAGGTAAGTACTACGTTATCCAATCGATGCGGGAAAGGGTGACGGTCACGATAAATAGCCATCACATCTAACAAGTCTTCTTCGATTTCATAGAATGGGTCGACATGTCTGCGGTACAATGCTTTTAAAAAACCATAATCGAAGGCGATATTATAAGCGACAAGCAATGTATTTGGACGAATCAACGCTTTCAATTGTAGGAATGCTTCTTTTTCTTCAATCCCATCCCGTAATAACATCTCATCGGTGATGTGTGTAATCTCTACAATTTTAGCTGGGAGTGGTCTGTCTTGACGGATCAACACCGACAGTTCTTGTTCTGTACGGTATTGCATTAAAATGGGGTCTCTTTTTAACAAGACCGCCCCAATTTCAATGACGTTATCGGTTTTTGGATATAGACCTGTGGTTTCAAAGTCAAATATCAAAATGTGTTCATATTTTTCAACCAGCATATTAAACCTCCAATAAAAATAATTCTAAGCCTAATTTTTTGTCCATTCGACCAGATTTGATGTCATAGTCGAGGTTGGACAATTTTTCATATAAGGACTCCAAATTCGGTCTCGATATTTGTTGTGCATTCTTAACCATATAATAAGCTTTGCTCGATTTCACATTAAAATACGAAGCGATGGCTTCTTGGTTGTATCCTTTTTCTAACAATTGTTTGGTTTGGATGGTTTCTTTTAATTTAGAAGAAATGTTGAAGATGATTCGAATTGGGTCTTCATTTTTTTCTAGTAAATCGTAATAGACTTCCAAGATACGTTTTTTATTTTTGGCTAAAACCGCGTTGGTCAATTCGAAAATGTTTTCTTCTAAGTTTCTCGCAACCAACTGCTTGATATCTTTAAGGGTGATACGTTTATCATCAAAAGCGAACAATTTGAGTTTCGCAATCTCATTGTTGAGCATGGAGATATCATAGTTTGTGCGTTCTAATAATTCATCGACCGCCAAATCTTCAATCGTATATTTTAAAGACTCAAATGCTTTTCTGACATAGGGTTTAAAGTCTTCTTTAGCCATATCTGCGACCGTTTCGATACGGACGTATTTTTTGGCTTCCTTGGTTGCGGGTAAACTCGCATCCATCCCACGTTCTAACATAAAAATGAGGGTGGTATCTTCATTTGGATTATGGAAATACTTGATGAAGTCGGATAGATAATCATCGGCTTTTTCTTCATAAAAAAACCATGGGTGCTTGACTTTAATGATTTTTTTGTCAGCGAAAAAAGAAATGGTATTCATTTCTTGGAGTAGTTCATCGAGACCATGTTCATCCAAATCATAGGTTAAGACGTTGAATGGGTCAACATCCAATTTCTTCACCAATTGTTCCACAGCATTTTCTACTAAAAATGGGTCATTACCGATATAAAGATACATCAAATCAGGCATGAAATCTCCCTCTTTCTTAATGAATATTATACTATATTTTAGCCTGGTTTGTGCACTAAAATGACATAACGCCGATAAAAAGGTAAATCTAAGAAGGTAATCGTTTGAACCACACCAGTTTGGTATATTTTTATCATAGAAGCGTTCAATCTCTCTATCACCTCTGGATGCGGGTGTCCGAAGGCGTTGTCTTTACCAGCGGATACGATGGCGATTTCAGGTTGAACCCGTGTTAAGAAGCCCACATGTGTCGATGATCTTGACCCATGGTGTCCGACTTTTAATACGTCACTTTGAAGGTATTGTCCGTAACGATTCACCAAGTCTTGTTCGGCATAGAATTCCATATCGCCCGTAAATAAATAGGTTGTGCCTGATATCTCAGTTTGTATGACAATGGAGTTTTCATTGCTTGAACGATGGTTTTGGGTAGGTGACAACACATTCAAGGTGATATCCCCACAATATAAGGTATCGCCACCTTGGACATAGATTGGGGCGTAGCTTCTCATGGATTGTTCAAAGTCACCATAATCATATTTCGATAGTACCAACTGTTTCACTTCAAATGTACTCAACAGGTGTTCTGTTTCTTTATGATGATCATAGTCACCATGCGTGATGATGAGATAATCGATGGTTTGGATATGGTTATTCTCTAGGTAATTTACGACATCACCAAAAGCATCGATCACTACTGTGCAGGACCCATACGGTCGCTCAATGATGGTCGTATCGCCTTGACCTACCGCTAGAAATGTGACTTTGCCGATGGGATTCAACTGCTTATACAGGGGGAATATCATTAAAAATATCCAGACATAGGCTGTCCTAAGCCCTTTGAAGTAATAAGATTCTCCCGCGTATGCATACACCCACAT
>JAEZHT010000088.1 GCA_023436805.1 Bacillota bacterium | reverse complement strand
TCTTTGAGTAAAGCTTCATATACCATTAATGTCACTTTGGCGTCGTCTAAGGCGTCATGGGTTTGATGATAGGTATCGTGATAGTAAATTTCATACGCTTTGAATAGACCTAAATCATCAGAAAGATTGTAATAGGTTTTGTGGATTTGTAAGAGGTTGACGAATGCAGTGGTATCCGCCAAAGGGGCCACTTCATTGATGACATAGGACGCTTTTAAAGCGAGCATGTCATTTTTCCCCCAAACGATGATTTTTGGACCATACATGTCTATCATATCACGCAATTGGGTATAAAAGATATGGTAATCGATGGCCAAATCATAATAGTTTTGGTCGAGTTTTAAGAATTTTTCTGTTCTAGGGGAAATCTTTTTATATTTGGTTGGTTTGATGTACATTGACCCTTGTTGAACAATCTCACCTTCAGGACTTCTTAAGATATATCCGGCTTGGATGATTTCTGCTTCAAAAGGGCCTTTATAATAGGGTGGCATCGTCATTTCTAAGTCTAAAAACAACAAATAACCAAACCCTTGAAGGATCGATTTCATTTGATGTCGGATGTGACTTAAATCATAAAGCATCTTATTTACACGGTAGCTAGGTCGTTCAATCGAACTGAAATAAGCGACTTGCCATGCATAGCGGCCAAAAATGATTTTTCTTTTATTGTATAACTCAAAATCGACGATGTACCCTTGATCTAAATAGTCAAAAAACTTTTTCGCTTGGGCTTTGGTTAGATAATACGCTTCTTCTTTGCCATCGACGATGCAGGTAAAAAAGTGGTGGGTTTCGTTGATATGATGAATGACTCTTTTCATTCAGTTGCCTTCTTTTCTAATAACGTTAAGTGGGTGATGATTCGCTCACGCAATGTTTCATTGATACCAATGTTTTGATACGTTTCGATGTCGCCTTGTTTCATGGCATCGATCGTAACAAAGGTTTCTAAAAGTTTTGTTTTACGCTTTTCACCAATTCCTATGATACCATCGAGTTGACTTCGAATCAATGCTTTGGCGCGTGTTTGTTTATGAAATGAAATCGCGAAACGGTGAACTTCATTGCTCATTTTACCTAAGTAAGTATATAGGTAACTCGATTTATCAAGTGGGTAAATGGCATTTTGATACACAATCGCTTCGAGTTGGTGTTTATCATTTTTCTTCAAACCGATCATCGGGATGGATAGACCTAAGGATTCGATGGTTTCTAAGGCGACATTCACTTGCCCCTTACCACCATCAATGATAATTAGATCCGGTAATTTGGTATTTTCTAACAATGCTTTTTGATATCTTCTATAAATTACTTCCCGCATCGCTCCATAATCATCCATTTTAGCGGCTTGTTTGATGTGGTATTTTCGGTAATCCGATTTCGAAGGTTTACCGGACTTGAAGACGACCATCGCTGAGACACTCGATTCGCCAAATAAATGGGCATTATCAAATATTTCGACATGTTCGACATCTTCTAAACCAATCAGCGCTTTGAATGCGTCTTCTGCTTCTTTCGTTTTTTCCGATTGGATACGGTTTAAATAACGGTAATTTTCAAAGTCATATTTCGCATTTTTAAATGCCATATCGACGAGCTTTTTCTTATCGCCAATTTTTGGAATGGATGCTTTTTTACCAAACATCAATTCGAGGTCTGCCATGAGGAATAGTTCTGAAAACAATAATTCATCTGGCCATTTGGTTTTGTCTTCATAGGTTTGTAACACATATTCGTTGACCGCGTCTTGAATGGCACCGACGTAGCTAAAAATTTCAGACTTCACATCGATGATTTTTCCGGCGCGCATTTTCAATATTTGAATGGATACATCTTCATGGTCGCCATGGAACGCGATAAAATCACGATCTTGGAAATCGTTCAAGCTGATGAGTTGTTTTTCCGTAGTAAACTCAATCGAATCGATCATTTCTTTGTATTCAAGGGCTTGTTCGAACTGTAAAGCATCGGAAGCTTGATACATTTGTGTTTTTAAATCTTGAACCACTTTTTTGGTATCGCCTTTGAGAAAGGCAGTGATTTCTTGGATGAGCGGTTTGTAATCAATCGGTTCTTTTTGAATACACGGGGCGAGACATTGATTCAAATGATAGTATAAACAAGCCTTTTTGGGCATCTTATCACATTTACGTAGGGGATAAATCTTATTCAGTAACTTCACAGTGTCCCTGGCTTTGTACACATTCGGATAGGGTCCGAAACGTTTACCTAAAGCTTTGGTGGATTCTCTTTCAACAATCAGTCTAGGGTCTTTTTCATTGGTAATCGTGATGAATGGATACGTCGCGTCATCGACGAGTTTGATGTTGTATCGAGGTAAATTCTCCTTGATGAGGTGAAGTTCTAAAATAAGCGATTCTCGTTCAGTGTTTGTTTGGACATAATTAAAATCCACGATCTCACTGACGAGCCTCGTTGTCTTTAAGTTATGAGAACCGGTAAAGTAGCTTCTGACGCGATTTTTGAGATTTTTCGCTTTACCGACATAGATGATTTCATTTTTCGCATTGAGCATCAAATAACAGCCCGGGGATTCTGGTAATGTTTTGAGCTTTTCTTTAATCAAATCCAATGGTAACACCTCGGTGTTATTTTAACATAAAAAAAGAAAAGTAGCCATTACTCGGCTACTTTGTCTACGAATTCCACTTGAATTTTGTCTTGTAAAATTTCTTCTAATGCAATACCCACTGGTTTTTTGCATAACGGCTTATCAATCGATGAATGGTCGTTATCCTCTTGAATGGATTTCGCTCTTTTGGCTGAAATATAAGCCAATTTGTATTTGGAGTCTACCTTTTCTAATAAGGCATCAATCGATGGATATCTCATCCCGTTTTTGTGTTCAATCATAACATTAATCCTCCTTGAGCATCTTCATGTACGTATGAATTGTACGTTCAGTTCTCGCATGTTCGGCACGAATGATCGCCATGATTCGGTCGGCAGCGTTATTGACATCATCGTTTACCACGATGTAATCATATTTATGTGCCAAAATGAATTCGCGATCGGCTTTTTCCATGCGTTTTTTAATCATTTCTGGTGTATCTGTTCCCCGTTTAATCAAGCGGTCATAGAGTGCTTTTTTACCTGGTGGAACGATGAAAATAAATACCGCGTCTTTGGCTTTTTGTCTGACTTGGAGTGCGCCTTCGACTTCAATTTCAAGGACCACTTCTTTACCCAAATCGAGTTGTTCTTCCACTTTATCGAGAGGTGTACCATAATAGTTACCCACGAATTCGGCCCATTCTAAAAACTTACCTTCAGAGATGCGTTTTAAGAATTCTTCCTTGGAGACGAAATAGTAATCTACCCCATCCACCTCACCCGGTCGAGGGGCTCTAGTCGTCATCGACACGGAGTAAATGAGGTCATGATTCTTCATTTCAAAGAGGGCTTTTCTAACTGTGCCCTTACCGACGCCGGACGGTCCGGAGATAACGATAAGTAAACCACGATCGTTTAACTTCACAGTATCCCACCTTTCTCATTTACACTTACTTTCATAAATTATACACGATTATTTCATAATAGTAAAGCCATTACACGTTTTTATGCAAGTATACGTTTACATTTTAAATAACTGAAAAAATCAATCTGTGTTATACTAACAAGGGGTGATTCTATGCCACTAGATGGGTATTTCATGTATCATTTAACCCAAGAGTTCAAACAAGCATTGACAGGGGTTCGAATTAAAAAAGTCCGTCAGACGTCGAAAGATACGTTTGTTTTGAGCTATTATCAAAAAGGCGAGCATTACCTTATATTTGAATTAAACCCAAACAAAAGTCATGTCAGGTTATCTGAACATAGTCCCTATGGGGAGTATCCCTCTAACCTTTTAAACGCGATGAGACGACTGTTGGAAAATGCCGAAATCACGCGCATTTACCAACATTTAATGGATCGCGTCATGGTTTTTGAATTTCAAAAGTTGGACGCTATTTTTGGTTATCAACACTACCAACTGATCTATGAAACCATGGGACGAACCACAAACTTGATTCTACTCGAAAATAACCTCGTCATCGATGCTTATTACAAACAATTCTCCATCGACAAACGAAGCATATTGAATAAGAGCGAATTTACATTCTTCCCTTCAGATAAAAAGCTATATACAGCGGCAGATTATCCATTTTTATGTCAAATAGACAGTCCAAAAACATTCATGAATACCTACATGGGTTTCGCATTAGATACTGCACTTTATTTTGTTGAACATAAACAAGACCCTTTATCCATCTTATGTATTCCTACCCTTGTATTAGAACCAAAAAAGCAGTTTTATCCCTTCAATCCAAACCCTTCAATCCCACATCAAACGTTTGATAGCTTGTCTTTACTGTTAGAATCATTCTATCAAAGTGAAACCCCAAAATACGTGGATATTGAAAAACTGATCGATAAAGAAATCAAGCGCTTGGAACTCAAACTGAACCATTTATACGCCGATTTAAATGAAAACTTAGGTTTCGAAACTTTCAAAGCACAAGCAGAGTCGATATATTTACTCGCACCAGATTTGAATCAAAAAGTATCCAAACTCGGTGAACTTAACCTCGATCATCAAAAAACATTGAATGAGAATGCCCAAGTATTATTCCAAAAATACCATAAAGCGAAAAAAGCCCTTGAACCGATTGAAAATCAAATTCAATTGGCCAAAGACTACCTCAATTACTACCAAAACATGAAACTCGAATTGCCTTATTTGGCTTCTACCGATTTGGATGATATTAAAAAAGAACTTGGCGACATTGGTTTGATTAAACTTAAAATCAATCCAAAGAAAAAACCAACAAAACCGGTATTATTGACCTATAAAATGCCTGATTTTGAAATATACATAGGTAAAACAGCAGAACAAAACAATTATCTTACCAATGTCTTTGCCCAACCTAACGATATTTGGTTTCATGTCCAACATGGCCCTGGTGCACACCTCATTTTGAGGGGGGCATTTCACGAACAATCGTTGAGACTGTGTGCAATGCTTGCTGCTTACCATAGCCCTCAAAGAGCTTCTTCTTCAATCCCTGTGGATTATACAAAAGTTCGATACATCAAAAAAATAAAAGGTCTTCCTGGGTACAATGTGACTTATACCAACCAGAAGACCATGTATATCGATATTGATGAATCCAAGATTAAATCGCTTTAACCGACCAACATATCCATTTCAACATAGGTGACAACGTTTGTTGTCTCCTTTTTATTTTCTAACATCGCAACAGCTGTTAAAATGCCGATACGACCAACGAACATATTGAGCATGATGATGAGTTTAGAATACGTACCAATATGAGGAATCAACCCCAACGATAACCCAACGGTTCCGAATGCGGAGGATACCTCAAAACCAATCTCCATGATGGTCCACCTATTTGGTTCGATGATTGAAATGAACATCGTTGAAAGCATCACGAGAACAATCGCCAACGCGAATACCATATAGGCTTTCTTAACGGCTTGGTCCTTGATGGCTTTACCAGCAAAGAACACTTGTTTACGGTGTCTACCAAACGAGATTAAACCGGCAGTTAATAAGAAGAATGTGGTCATACGAATGCCACCACCCGATGAGTTCGGTGCTGCACCAATGAACATCAACATGGAAAAGAATAATCTAGTCGCTTCTGTCCAGTTGGTTAAATCAGTATTATAGAAACCGGCACTACGGGCATTATTCGACATGAATAGCACATTCATCAAAATATCCAATGGCGGATTGCCTCTCATCGAATGTTCGTACTCCATAATGAAATAAATGAGGGCTGATCCCATCCATAAGATGAAGTGACTGACAATCAACATTTTCGAGATGAATGACATACGATATGGTTTTTTATGTATCTTATTTTTAATAAATAACACGACTTCAGCCAAAGGCCAAAAACCAACACCACCGGTAAAAATAATGATCATGGTGAGTATTTGTGGTAAATAATAGCCATTGAAAACCATGAAACTTTGATTGCCTGGAAGGAAATCAAATCCTGCATTCGCGAAACCTGCGGCCGCCAAATACGTGGCTTGGAACAAGGATTCACCAAATGAGGCTTGGAATGGTTGTACAGTATAAATATAAATCGTCATGCTAATGATGTATAGGATTTGAATCACACCGACCGCAATCATCGCGTTCGTGATCAATTTGATGATGCCTTTCACGGTGAATTGGTTTTGTTCAGACGCGATTAAGCTGCGTTCTCTTAAAGAAATCTTCTTACCTATGATGACCCAATAGGAAGCCACCAACATCATGATACCAACGGCACCAATTTCTAAAATAAGGATGGAAATAATCCCCCCCAGAAGATTAAAAGTATCGGGTTGTGAGACAGGGCTCAAGCCTGTGGATGAAATTTGTGATAAAGAAATAAATAAGGCGTCAATGAATGATAAGTTTACACCTGGGTTTTGTGAGATGGGTAACCATAACAAAAAACCACCGACCAATATGGTAATCAAATAAATCGTAAAGATGGTTCTTGCTGGGGTTACAAATAAAAATCGTTTAATACGTTTTGAGAATGACATAAAATGCACCTACTTGCCATGGCTTATTATAGCACAACGTTACATTTTTTCAAATAATCACGGTTTTATAAATAAGCATTTGGTTTGTTTTAAATAAGATTTTGGGGTACAATGAGAGTGTTGAAGGAGGATTTATAACTATGAAATTTGAATTACCTAAATTAGGCTATGCTTATGAAGCATTAGAACCAGCAATCGATGCAAGAACAATGGAAATCCATTATTCTAAACACCACAATGCGTATGTCACCAACGCGAATGCAGCATTGGAAAAACACCCTGAATTTAATTTACCACTTGAGGTATTCTTGAAAGACCTCAACTTAGTCCCTGAAGATATCCGTATGGCACTTAGAAACAATGCAGGCGGACATTTCAACCACACCTTATTCTGGGAAATCTTAACCCCAGGTGGCTCAAAAGCACCTAAAGGCGCATTGCTAGAAGCTATCAATGCCGCATTCGGTTCATTTGACGCTTTCAAAGAAGCATTTGGTAACGCAGCTAAGACCCGTTTCGGTTCTGGTTGGGCATGGTTAGTCAAAACACCTAAAGGCTTGGTCGTAACTTCTACACCAAACCAAGATACCCCACTCGCTGAAGGTACACCAATCTTAGGTTTAGACGTTTGGGAACATGCTTATTACCTAAACTATCAAAACAGACGTCCAGATTATGTCGCAGCGTTCTTCTCAGTCATCAACTGGGATGTCGTTGAAGCAAAATTCCAAAAATAACAATATTTTAGAGCTAGATAAAAACACACTAAATTTGGTGTGTTTTTTTCATATAGTTTATGTTAAAATTGTTTTTAGGAGGACGTTAACATATGAATAGTAGTGATTTTAGACAATTGGCCTGGGGGAAACTTTCAGGTAATTGGGGTGGACCAATTTCAGTTGTATTGGTTCAAGCATTAATCTTAGGTGTATTGAGTTCTTTGTCACGAGCAATTCCATTTATTAGCATCGCTAGTCTAATCGTAGCTGGTCCATTGATGGTAGGTGTGGCAGGTTATTTCGTTCATTTTGCAAAGTCAAAAAATCCACTTTTTGATGAATTATTCGATGGGTTTAAAAATGCTTTCGCAAACAGTATTCTGTTGTTTATATTAACAGGCTTATTCACATTTCTTTGGTCTCTGTTGTTTATTATTCCTGGCATCATTAAAGCGTATGCTTATATGATGGCACCTTATATCATGGCAGAAAACCCAGACATCAGCCCAACTCAGGCATTAGATGAATCACAAGAAATGATGAAGGGGTATAAGATGGATTTATTAATTCTTCAATTATCATTCATCGGTTGGATACTACTAGTTTTGGTTACTTTTGGTATCGCTGCCATCTGGGTTGGACCTTACATGGAAGCTGCAAGAGCAGAATTCTATCTACAAGTCAGTGGTGGAAATAAAGCCCCTGAAGTCGTTGAAGAACAGCCTCAAGCTGAAGACTCATTTGATTCATTTTTACTTAAATAAACCACAAAAAAACAGTTCAACTCAATGAACTGTTTTTATTATGTCTATTTGGTTGCAATCACAGCGTAATCGCCATCTTCACGGATGTAAGCGACGTTGACTTGATTG
>JAEZHT010000017.1 GCA_023436805.1 Bacillota bacterium | reverse complement strand
CCTTGCGGTTAGGCCACCGGCGTTGGGTATTATCAACTTTCGTGGTTTGACGGGCGGTGTGTACAAACCCCGAGAACGTATTCACCGCAGCATGCTGATCTGCGATTACTAGCGATTCCGACTTCATGTAGTCGAGTTGCAGACTACAATCTGAACTGAGACTGCTTTTATGAGTTTTGCTCCACATCACTGCTTCGCTTCTCTTTGTTTCAGCCATTGTATGACGTTTGTAGCCCAGGTCATAAGGGGCATGATGATTTGACGTCATCCCCACCTTCCTCCAGTTTATCACTGGCAGTCTCGCTAGAGTCCCCAACTGAATGATGGTAACTAGCAATAAGGGTTGCGCTCGTTGCGGGACTTAACCCAACATCTCACGACACGAGCTGACGACAACCATGCACCACCTGTATCTCTGTTAACCTCCACTATATCTCTATAGCTTTGCAGAGTATGTCAAGACCTGGTAAGGTTTTTCGCGTATCTTCGAATTAAACAACATCATCCACCGCTTGTGCGGGGTCCCGTCAATTCCTTTGAGTTTCATACTTGCGTACGTACTACTCAGGCGGAGTACTTAATATGTTAACTACAGCACTGGGTTCCCCCAACACTTAGTACTCATCGTTTACGGCGTGGACTACCAGGGTATCTAATCCTGTTTGCTCCCCACGCTTTCGTGCCTCAGCGTCAGTATAGACCCAGCAAGCCGCCTTCGCCACTGGTGTTCCTCCATATATTTACGCATTTTACCGCTACACATGGAATTCCACTTGCCTCTATCTATCTCTAGTCCACCAGTTTCTAAAGCATCACAAGGTTGAGCCTTGCACTTACACCTTAGACTTAACAGACCGCCTACGCACCCTTTACGCCCAATAATTCCGGATAACGCTTGCCCCCTATGTATTACCGCGGCTGCTGGCACATAGTTAGCCGGGGCTTATTCATTGAGTACCGTCACGGTTAGGTCATTTCCTACCCAACCCATTCTTCCTCAATAAAAGAACTTTACATACCGAAATACTTCTTCATTCACGCGGCGTTGCTCGGTCAGGGTTTCCCCCATTGCCGAAAATTCCCTACTGCTGCCTCCCGTAGGAGTTTGGGCCGTGTCTCAGTCCCAATGTGGCCGTTCGACCTCTCAGTCCGGCTACGCATCATCGCCTTGGTAGTCCTCTACACCACCAACTAGCTAATGCGCCGCAGGCCTTTCTCTAAGTGTGGCCTTTCAGCCCCTTTAAATCACCCGAGATGCCTCAAGTGATCCTATCCAGTTTTAGCGACCGTTTCCAGTCGTTATCCTCGTCTTAGAGGTAAGTTACCTACGTGTTACTCACCCGTTCGCCACTCACTATTGCTAGTGCGTTCGACTTGCATGTATTAGGCACGCCGCCAGCGTTCATCCTGAGCCAGGATCAAACTCTCCAAAATATATTTGAATTGTAAGAATTAGCTCTTATCTTTTTATTCTAAACTTTCATTAGAATTGCTTTTATGTTTATTCTTTATACACTCATCATCATTCAGTTTTCAAAGACCAATTTTTCTTCACACGGATTTCGTGCTTATTCATTTTAACACTCTAAAATAGGGTTGTCAAGTATTTGTCTGACTTTTTTTAACCCTTATCTTTAAGCTGTTAAAAAGTGGTGGAGGGGGACGGTTTCGAACCGCCGAACCCTTTGGGAGCAGATTTACAGTCTGCCGCGTTTAGCCTCTTCGCTACCCCTCCGGTTTGCCGTGTGCTTTTTTATTCTAACCTAACCAATAAAAAAATGCAACACCTATTGTTACATTTTTTCTGAAATCTTGTTTTATGGCTATTTTTGGGCTTTTATTTTCTTATCTAACTCAAACTTTGGAATCATAACTTCGCGCGCACACCCGTTACATTTAATTTTGATGTCCGCGCCTGTGCGTATGACCGTCCACGCGTTGCTCCCGCATACGTGAGGCTTTTTGGTTTGGATTTGCATCCCTACTTCATAAGTGGTCATTTGAGGAGTTTTTCAACCAACGCTTTGAGTTCTTCTTCGGATTTCACCTTGATGGTCAACTTGTTGGCTGTCACCACGGTTTTTAAGCCCAATTTTTGATTCAAACTTTGCTCATAGACAACGAATGTCTTTGGTTTGGGTTCGCGTTTTTGTTTATTGGTTTTTTCTTCTTTTTCAGCCAATGCTTCAATTTGTCTGACAGACAATTGTTCATGGACAATCTTCTTAGCCAATGTTTTAATTCTAAGTGGGTCATCCAGCTTAGATAGAACACGCGCATGAGCCATCGAAATGTCATTATTCAATAACATGGCTTGGACTTCATCTGGTAAATTCAACAAACCGATGATGTTGGTAACATAACTTCTGGATTTACCAATGCGTTCAGCCAAAGTCTTTTGGGTGATTTCCATCGAACGCATGATGTTGGCGTACGCTTCGGCTTCTTCGATTGGACTTAAATTTTCACGTTGTAAGTTTTCAACCAATGAAATTTCCGCTACTTTTGCAGGGTCATAGGATCGGACGATGGATGGGATCGTAGAAAGACCGACTTGTTTGGCCGCTCTAAAACGACGTTCACCAGAAACAATCATGAACCCGTCTTTGACTTTTTTTACAATGATGGGTTGGAAAATACCATGTTCACTGATCGACGCTGCCAAATCATTGATTTTCTCTGGGTCAAAAATACGTCTTGGTTGAAATGGGTTTGGGGTAATTTCTGTTAAAGGAATCTCAATAATCATTTCCCCTTCTTGGATTTCATCGATGGTATTTTCTACCAATAAATCTTTTAAACCTCTGCCTAATACTTTAGTGTTTGATTTCATTATTCTCGATTAACTCCTTTGCCAATGACTTATATAAAGTAGCTGCACTCGATTTTGGTGCGTACGTTAAAATTGGTACGCCGTAGGTCGGTGCGACCTGTGCTGCTACATTACTGGTAATGAACGTTTTAAATACACCTTCTTGAAAATACTCTTTGACTTCGTTTACAATTGCCCAACCGGCTTTGGTTCGTTTGTCTAGCATCGTCAGTAAGACCCCCTCGATGGTCAACTCACGATGATTCACTTTCAGATTCTTTTGGACCACGCGAACTGTATTAAGTAGTTGTGTTAAACCATCTATGGCTAGAAACTGACACTGAATTGGAATTAACACTGAATCCGATGCGTACAATGCGTTGAGTGTAGATATGCCAAGCGCTGGCGCACAGTCGATCAATACATAATCGTACTTTTCTTTTACTTTTCTGAGTAAGCGATCTAAGGTATATTCGTGATCATCCAATTTGATGAGCTTCATATCAATCCCTGCCAAATCAATGGTGGCTGGTATGACATCCATGGGGTATTTATCTAAAACAGGTATACACAAAGTCACTTCTTCAAATGATTTTTCACCCATGAGTGCGTCGTATAAATTACCTCTCAATTGGCTTCGATTGATCCCTAAACTGGTGGTTGCGGAACCTTGTGCATCGAAATCAATCAATAATATGCGCTTGCCATAATATGCCAATGAGGCAGCAAGATTGACCGATGTAGTTGTTTTCCCGACGCCACCTTTTTGATTGGCAATCGATATGACTTTTCCCATGAGGTACTCCTTATAGTGGTTTGTTTTTGATGTCTTTAAATGGTCTTGGATAAGCGTTGTTTTCTTTCACTTTTTTAATTTTCAATAAATGTCTTTCGCCCAAATGATTGGGTAATTCTAAGGATATGATGGATTCGACTTTACCGCCTAAGATTTGAATGCCTTTATTGGCACGTTCTAATTCGGTTTGAAAGTTTTGAGCTTTCATCGCGATTAGATACCCGCCTACTTTAACTAAAGGTAGTGCCAATTCATCCAGTATTTCAATTGGCGCGACAGCGCGTGCGGTCACCAAATCAAAATAATTACGGCGTGTTTTAGCGAACACTTCAGCGCGGTCACACACCAGTTCGACACCTTCAATTTCCAATGCTTTTAGCAGTCTTCCTAAAAACAATATACGTTTATTTAAAGAGTCGACGATGGTCAGTTTTAAATGGGGGTAAACGATCTTTAATACAATCCCTGGGAATCCCGCCCCTGAGCCAATATCTAAGATGGTGGATACTTGGTTAAGATCGATGGCTTTTGACAAGGTTAACGAGTCGTAAAAGTGTTTATAATAAACCCCTTCAAGGTCTGTAATGGCCGTCAAATTCATGACTGCATTTTCTTGAATTAGGACCTCGTAATAGCGATGTAGTTTTGCTTGTTGAGCCTCACTGAGTGATAGCTCTAGGGGTTTGAAAATGTCCATGTTACCTCAAGGATTCTAAATAAACCAATAAGATAGAGATGTCTGCCGGATTCACACCACTGATACGTGAGGCTTGTCCGAGTGTGGTTGGTCTAATCTTTTTTAGTTTAACTCTGGCTTCATTGGCCAAGTTTTTAATGAGGTCATAATTGATGTCTGTTGGAATGGGTTTTTCATCAACTTTAACCATTTTTTCTGCTTCTTTGTAGGCTTTATCGATATAGCCTGCATACTTCACTTGAATTTCAACTTGTTCCAATACAGCTTCACTGTAATTGTTTGGATAAAATTCATTAATTATATTATATCTAATTTCAGGACGTTTGAGTAGTTCATATAATGAAGTGCGATCTGTAATCTTCGCAGACCCTGTGGAACGGATGATTTGATTGTTTGTTTCATTGGGTAAAATATAGACCGTTTTGATTTCATCGGTGAGTTTTTGAATGTCAGCTTTTTTGTTTAAGAAACGTTCATAACGTGCATCATCTACCAATCCAATTTGATGCCCATATTCACGTAATCTTAAGTCCGCGTTATCATGTCTTAACAACAAACGGTGTTCAGCACGTGAGGTGAGTAGACGGTAAGGTTCTTTGGTACCTTTGGTGATTAAATCATCAATTAAGACGCCAATATATGCTTCATTACGTTTGAGGATGAATGGGGCTTCTCCACGAATCTTTAAAACAGCGTTTATTCCCGCCATTAAGCCCTGTCCCGCCGCTTCTTCATACCCACTGGTGCCGTTGATTTGTCCAGCACAGAATAAGTTCTCCACGAGACGTGTTTCAAGCGATTGATAGAGTTGTGTCGGGTTGATAGCGTCGTATTCAATGGCGTATGCATATTTGACGATAACCGCGTCTTCAAGCCCTTTTATGGAGTGCACAATTCGTGCTTGAACATCTCTCGGCATCGATGAAGACAATCCTTGGACATAGATTTCATCCAAACTTAGGCTTTCAGGTTCAAGGAAAATCTGGTGTCTTTCTTTATCGCTGAAACGAACGACTTTATCTTCGATGGAAGGGCAGTATCTTGGACCGACACCTTCGACGATGCCACCATACATGGCGGAGTCACCTAAGTGCATATTGATGATGCCATGAGTGATTAAATTGGTATGTGTCAAATAACATGGTTCTTGGTGTCCCATGGTCGTAATTTCGGGGTCAAATGAGAAGGTTTGGAACTTGTCATCCGCGTATTGTGGGGTTGTCTTTTCATAATGAATCGATGACTTTAAAATGCGGGGTGGAGTCCCTGTTTTTAACCTTACAATTTCGAATCCCAACTGTGCCAATTGGGCACTGATGCCGTGGGTTGTGGGTTGATTGTCTGGTCCGCTGTCTTTGGTTTGATGACCAATCAGAATGCGGCTGTGTAGATATGTACCTGTGGTAATGATGACGGTTTTGGATTCGATGATTTCTTTGGACTCTAAAACAACACCTTTGGCTGTTTTACCTTCCACGTGAAGGCCTTCAACCAATGCTTCAAGAAGTTGTAAGTTCGGGGTGTTTTGTAATACTTCTAACATGATTTTCGGATACTCAAGTTTGTCAATTTGAGCACGTAAAGCCCAAACAGCCGGACCTTTAGATAGGTTCAGCATTTTCATTTGAATTTGGCCTTTGTCTGCACTTCTGGCCATTTGTCCACCTAAGGCGTCGATTTCTCTAACGACGATGCCTTTGGCTGGACCACCAATGGATGGGTTACAACTCATGGTGCCAACACGATCTAATTTTCCTGTTACAAGCATGGTTTTCATGCCCATTCTCGCTGCTGCAAGCGCAGCTTCGATGCCGGCATGTCCGCCACCAACGACGATAACGTCTAACATAAATATCACTTCCTGCTGTACTATTCTACCAAGAACAAATTATGTTTACAACATAAAAAGCTTCGAAGAAAAAAGAAGGCGATTGCTCGCCTCTTAAATATTTAGAAATGCTTGTGCTACTTTTTCTTTGGTAAATCCAAATGCCTTGATGACCACTTCAAGTGGGGCGGACAGACCGTAGCGGTCAATGCCGTAGACATGAGGGGTGTATTTGTACCAAGACGCAGACGAACCCATTTCAATGGCTAAGGTCTTCACGCCTTGAGGCAATACTTCATGTTTATAGGCTTCAGGTTGTTTTTCAAATAAATAATGGGAAGGCATTGAAACCACGCGGGTAAATATGCCTTGAGATTCAAGTTGTTGTTGTGCTTCGATGGCTAAACCGACTTCAGAACCTGCAGCGAGTAGTACGCCTTGGAGTGTTCCTTTTTCAGGTGAAACAACATAGGCACCTTTTTCAAATACATCCATACAAACCACTGGAAGTGTCTTCAAGTTTTGTCTAGTTAAGACGATGGCTGAAGGTGTTTTGTGTTGTTTGATGGCCCATAACCACGCAGCTCTGGTTTCGTTAGCGTCAGCTGGTCTCATTACGTTTAAGCCCGGTATGACGCGAAGTCCCGCGAGTTGTTCAATTGGTTCATGGGTCGGTCCATCTTCACCAACAGCGATGGTATCGTGTGAGAAGACGAATATGGACGGGATTTGCATGAGGGCTGCCAAACGGATCGATGGCTTCATGTAATCCGAGAATACAAAGAATGCCCCAGCGAATGCTTTTAGCCCACCGTGGAGTTGCATCCCGTTGACAATCGCACCCATGGCGTGTTCTCTAACACCAAAGTTAATGTTTCTACCCAAACGGTTTTCTTTTGAGTAGTGTCCATCTGCACCTTTGGCTTTGGTTGAAGCGGTTAAGTCTGCCGACCCACCAATGATGTTTGGCATCATTTTTGATAATTCATCGAGGACTTTACCGGATGCAGCACGTGTCGCGATTTGTGCACCGACTTCGAACTTAGGTAAATCTTTCAATTCAATCTCTTGATTTTCAACGATAAATGTTTTGAGTTGAGCCGCTTCTACTGGGTATTTTTCTTGATAATCTGCAATCATTTGAATCCATTGACGATAGTATCTGGACCCACGATTGTAGACTTTGGTTTTATAGTATTTATAAACTTCTTGTGGCACTTCAAATGGCTTATAACTCCAGTTTAAATTCTTTCGGAGTTCATCGGCTTTTTCCAAACCAATAGGTGATCCATGGACATTGGATGTACCTGCCAAGGATGTACCATAACCAATGATGGTTTTAATTTCAATGACACTTGGTTTTTCAGATTCTCTTTGTGCCTTTTTAATGGCCTTGGTGATGGCATTTAAGTCATTGCCATCAGACACTTTTTGATAGTGCCAATTCATGGATTCAAATTTCTTCTTGTGGTCATCTGAAAATGCCAATGAAACTTTACCATCTAATTGGATATCATTGGAATCGAATAATACGATGAGTTTACCTAAACCAAGGTGTCCCGCTAAAGATAAAGCCTCTAGCGCTACCCCTTCTTGAAGGTCGCCATCGCCACAAAGTACATAAGTATAGTGATCAATGATTGGGAAGTTTTCTTTGTTAAAACGTGCAGCTAAATGGCTTTCAGCAATCGCCATACCTACACCATTAGAAATCCCTTGTCCAAGCGGACCTGAGGTGGTTTCTACACCATCGGTATGACCATATTCAGGGTGACCTGGGGTTTTACCGATTTGTCTAAAGTTTTTTAAATCATCGATGGATAATTGGTATCCAGATAAGTGATTTAAACCATACAACAACATCGACCCATGTCCGGCAGATAAAATGAAGCGGTCACGGTTAAACCAATTTGATTTTTTCGGGAATGCTTTTAAAAAACGGGTGTAAAGCACGTGTGCCATTGGAGCAGCACCGAGTACAATACCTGGGTGTCCAGAGTTTGCTTGGTTGATTGCGTCAACACCTAGGAAACGTAGTGTTTGAATACTTAAATGATCCATCTTTTCCATAAATTACCTCTTTATTTTGATTTTTTTTCTTCTTCAGGTTGTGATTCTACGACGGCTTCAACTTCAGTTTCAACTTGTGTTTCAACAGGTTCAACTTTTTCTTCAAATTTGAAGTAGTCTTCATAATACTTGCCTTGTAGTTCGAGCAGTTCGTTGAATCGAGCTTCGCCTACGATGAGTTTAATATCTCTGACGGCTTCAGATCTGGAGCCTTCAACTTTTTTTCTCATGATTGAGGTTTGTAACATATTGGTGATGAGTACGACAGCCAAAATCCCGATTAATGCATAATTTTGATAACCACTTAACGCTGGTACCATCGAGAATAATAATGCAAGTGCCATCGATAAAGCGATCATTGGGAATACCATCTTGTATAGTAATCCGAAGCGTACTTTGTCTGCTTGTTCATAAAAACGAATCCATACTTGATTGACACGTTTTGAATACAAGTCTTTCATGACTTTGTAGTAGCCATCTTCGATCAAGAGTTTAAAGGATTTAGAGTCGCTCGTCCATACGGCAAATTGTCCTTTGCCAGCGAATCGAGATAAATAACGGGTATTGTTCATGGAATGAATTTCCACGGTTTTGCCGTCGGTTTGTTGGATTTCTTTAGGTTCATTGAGTTGTTTAAAAATTGCGTATTGTAATTTCATGGTATACGTCCTCCAAATTCAATTATACCACATATATTCATATGTAATTGAAAAAAAACGAAGATAAAAGCCCAAAGATGGGCTTCTGTTGGTTAAGATTCATAAATCGATTTTTAGGTTCGCGATCATGAATATATCTATGTTTTGTTTAAAGTGAACTACCCACCACTTAAATAGAAGTGGGGGCTTCCTATCCAAACCAGTGTAATCACCAGTGACTCAATAGGCTATCCCCGTAGTCCCTACGGTTCTTATTCATTTATAACTGAAAAGCTAACTTATACTTTCTAAATCCTTCTTTGTTGATGTTGATCGCTGCGTTATGATCTCTATCCA
>JAEZHT010000016.1 GCA_023436805.1 Bacillota bacterium | reverse complement strand
TGGATAGAGATCATAACGCAGCGATCAACATCAACAAAGAAGGATTTAGAAAGTATAAGTTAGCTTTTCAGTTATAAATGAATAAGAACCGTAGGGACTACGGGGATAGCCTATTGAGTCACTGGTGGTTACACTGGTTTGGATAGGAAGCCCCCACTTCTATAAGTGGTGGGTAGTTCACCCAACATTTATAACAGGAGATTCATCGAAGAACGTCTACCGGTAGATTTCGCTACGCATCAAACCTTAGGAATTGAAGCACAAATCGTCATGATTGACATTGATTTATTCAAATTAGTCAATGATCAATATGGCCATTTGATGGGCGATAAGGTCTTAAGAGACGTCGCACGTTTGATTAAACAAGCGTTTAGTGAAACGGAAATTATCGCGCGTTATGGGGGCGAAGAATTCTTAATTTACGACCCAAGACCGTGGCAAGAAACGTTAAAATCGGCCGAGAACTTGAGAAAAAATGTCGAATCATACCCATTTGTTTATGGTAACAATATCATCCACATTACGATATCGACTGGCATTCAAACTGTCGGTAATGCTTCACCAAAAGACGCGATTCAAAAAGCGGATGAGAAGCTGTATGTTGCGAAAAAAAGCGGTAGAAACCGCGTTATTAGTGAATAAATCCGACGTTAGAAGTCCACGCTTCTAACGTTTTTATTTTCAATGAGACGTTTTTCAGTTATAATGGTATTTAGGAGCGTTCCCATGAGAAAAAACATCGTTACAGTTGCGAAAGAATTGAATCTAGCCCCATCCACCGTTTCTAAGGTTTTAAACAACAACGGTAAGGTGAGTCAAAAAACACGTGATCGCGTCATGGCCTATGTCAAAGAGGTCGGTTATTTTCAAGACGCTTCTGCGCGTATATTAAAAAGTAAAAGAAGTTATACCTTAGGGATATTATTCTCTGACATCTCCTTGGTCGGATTAGAACACCCCTTTTTCTCGAGTATTTTACAATCATTTAAAAACTATGTAGAAAAAGAAGCCTATGAAATCATTTTCGTCGTTAGTAAAGTTGGCGAAAGAGAAATGAGTTATTTAGAATGGTGTTTAACCAAAAAAGTGGACGGGGTTCTATTGGTTTCTGGTAACTTAAACAACCCATACATCAAAGAATTGGTGGCAAGTGACATCCCGTGTGTCTCTACTGACTTCATCATGCCTAACTTAACGACCATCATTTCTGATAACCAACAAGGTATCGATCTATCTGTGGATTACGCGAAAAGTTTAAAGCGTAAACATATCGACATGATTGGGGGACCATCGACATCCATCGCATTCCAATTGCGTATGGATCGATTCCACGAAATCATGAAGAAACATAAAGAACCTTACTTTGTGATAGAAGCGAATGGATTCGGTTACCAATCGGGCTTTGACGCAGCGATCAGGTTACTAGAACAAGCCACACGCACCCCGGATTATGTCATTGTAGGGTCCGATGATTTAGCTTTTGGTGCAATCCGCGGGTTTGAATCTAAAGGCTATAAAGTCCCTGAAGACATCAGTGTAATTGGATTTGACGACATCAATTTTGCGAGAATATATTCACCAGCCTTGTCCACCATCAGACAAGATAAAAAAGCAATCGGTGAGATGGCAGCGCTCAAACTCATTCAAATGATCCAAGAAAAAGATCCAAAAAAGACCGAATTGATCAAAATTCCAGTGACTTTAATTGAAAGAGCATCGACAAAAATAAAAAAATAGCATGGGTGTTGACAACGCACAAAATACCCTATATAATGTAAGCGTATTCTAATAGGTAACCGATTTCATGTCAGTTACTTATATTTTAGGCAAAAAAGGAAATCGTTTTCCTTAAAGTAAAATAAGTAGAATGCGTCTTTTTTTACCTAAAAAGGGAAAACGTTTTCCCTGTGATTAAATGGAGGAAATAACATGAAAAAAGTATTCATCATTCTAGCCTTTTTGGGACTTGTTTTAGGGCTCCAAAAACCAGTGAATGCTGCCGATGATCGTCCAATCATCAGTGCCACACAAAACGCTATATTGGCGAATGTGGGTGACGTCATTGATTTGAACGATTATGTGTATCAGCATAACGCAACCACATTCGTTGAATTCAATCAAGTCACATTGACAGGATTCTCTGATGGTATTGTGCTTTCTGGTCAACAGATCACCGTCAATCAAAAGGGACAACATGCATTCTTATTACAATATCAGAGTGCCAACATTTATGTTTATGTGGTTGCCAAAGCAGCCAGTGAAACCGAATATATTTTATTTGAAACCGGTTTTGATGGTGTACCTAATGGTAAACTTCCGAATGGCTATACCACTGTCTCAGGCAGTGCCGGTATTCAAAGTGAACAACTATTGGTAGCGGGTCGTGGAGGTAGCTCCTTGGTCACCTTACCAAATTACCTAAGAAGCTTCATGAATTACATCATCGAAGTAGACATGACCATCGTTGAAGTTGATAACGACTCACGTTGGGCGAGTGTCATGTTTAGATACTCTACAGAAAACTATTATCAAATGGCGATTCGTAAAGACGCGACATTGGCCAATGGGGTTGAGTTTGCGAAAAGAATCAACGGTGCTTGGAATGTTACCAACACTACTACATACTCGGAACAATTATCCCCTGCTAAAATGTACAGCTTAAAAATCGATGTCTTAGACGCGACAGTTAAGGAATACATCAATGATCAACTCATGATTACCCATGAACAAGCCCTCGAATACAAACGTGGATTAATTGGAGTTCAAGCATCAGGCGCGAACGCTGTATTTGATAACTTCAAAATTACATTACCTGAAAGCTACATTCGTACAGAAACATTCGAATTTACCCGCATACCAACCGTGTATGAACCAAATACGAAGATTGTCAATCCAGCCAGTATCATCACACCACTGGAATCCATGGCACAAATTCAATCGTATACAACCAAACGTCCAGCGACATTGATTCTAAAAGTAAACGCTGAGATGGATGTCGTGGATGGTGCCAATGTCAAAATCGATTCATTGTATAATGTGTTGATTGCGATGGATGGCAAACTCATCCCAGCGTTTGCAGTAGAAGACCAAGCCCTGGCTGTAGAGATTGCAGAACGCATTAAACTGTGGGGTATCCTTGATGTCTTCTTCATTTCAACTCAAAAAGACGTCATCTTGGCAGCCCGTGGTGAATATGAAATGATCCGTGGGGTCTTGGATTTATCAGACCGACCATTCAGTACGCAAGCAGACTTAGATCAAATCAGAAAAGATACCAACAGTGCACAAAGTGTGGCTGCCATCTTGAATCCACTGGATTTAGAAAAAAATCAAGTCAATTACCTACAACAACGTTTAGTTACCGTATGGTCATTGGCTGACGATACCAATGAAAGCCGTTTGAATGTATTGTTATCCGGTGCCAATGGCATCATTACACCAAACCCAATGGCTCTAATTGATTTATATGAAACATTTACCACCACAACCCACTTAAGAGAAGTATTCATCATTGCTCACCGTGGGTTACACAATGGATATACTGAATCTTCAGGACCAGAAAACTCCATTGAGGTTGCACTTCAAGCCTATCAAAATGGTGCGAAGATCATTGAAACAGACGTGCATTTAACTGTCGATGAAGAAGTCGTTGTCATGCATGATACGACCACTGGCAGAACAGCAGCTCAAAACTTTACGGTGTCTGCACAACTCTTAGGTGCCTTAGAAAACATCCAATTATTGGACGTATCCAACACAGGTAAAACATTCTATATTCCATCACTCGATAGTTATCTAGAAGCATTTAAAGATAAAGATGTTGTATTGTTCGTAGAAGTCAAGCCAACCAATACCAAACTCCTTGAAAAAGTGAGAGACAAAGTACTGGAAAAAGACATGGAAAACAAAGTGGTGCTCATTCATTTTGGAGCTCAAAACATTCAAGATATGAAGACTGTCATGCCTACCATGGTCAATGGATATTTGACAGGGGCGTTACTCAACTCCAACAGCATCCCAGATTCCATGCTTAGTGTATTAACCTCTATCGTACCAATGAAATCCACATTGAACCCATCGTATGGTCAACTTACCCCAGAATTCACCAAAGCGTTGACGCACCGTGGCATCACTGTATGGCCTTGGACCATCGATGATGGTACCAGTTTAAGTTATTACTATAATGCCGGTGTCGGTGGTATCACCACCAACGTCTCGGATTATTTTAAAGACATGTATATGTATTTGAATTATGAATCCACCCAATTTGAAGTCATCAAAGGTGAACCATTCATCTTAGGTGGAGAACTCAAAACCAAAGGTGGATTGGTGTATCCATACCGCACAGAACTCGTCATTGTCCGTAATGACGCCAACGCAACTTTTGACGCTTCCGGTAAATTGGTGAGCGTAGATGACATTGGAGAAGTGGTATTTTATACCAAAGCAATCTCAACATTGCCAAATGGTAACGTCATAGAAATCTATAGCGATCTCATGACCATCACGTTTGTTGAACCAAGCGCGAACCTTTGGACTAACCCATGGATTTATGTCGGATTCTCTGGCGTATCCGTATTGGCTGTAGGCATTTGGTTTACCCTCAAAAAGGTAACTAGAAAATAAAAAGGAGAAAAATATGAAAAAATGGTTTGTCGTATTATTTATCATGATGTTTGGATTCGTCCTAGCAGCATGTAATACCACACCACCGGTGGAAGAAGAAAAAGATACCATCGCCCCAATTTTAATTGGTGTGGCGGATGTATCCATTCAAAAAGGTCAAACATTTGACCCACTCACTGGTGTTTCTGCAACCGATAACGTGGATGGCAATCTCACTGCATCGATTGTGGTCACAGGTACAGTTGATCTCAATCAAACAGGTACATATGTGCTTACTTATACCGTAACAGACGCAGCAGGTAATAAAACAGAACGCGAAAGAACGGTTACAATCACAGAAGTATTCCTATCCGATTTGAGAATATTGAATGGTGACTTCGGTCAACAACTTGCAGGCACTTGGACCCACTGGGCTGGTGAAGGTGGCGCATCTACAGCTGCCATCGTGAATGGTGAAGCCGTCATTGACATCACAGCCAATGGTAACCAATGGTATTCCACTCAGTTCAACCAAGGTGGTTTAACCATCACCCAAGGTAAGATGTATCGCATTGAATTTGAAGGTCGTGCCGATCAAGCCAGAGGTATCGTCGTGAAGATTGAAAACTCAGCTTATCAAGGCTATATCGATGAAACCGTCAGCTTAACAACCACGATGACGAAATATTCATTTGAATTCTTCGTTACCAGACCGACCATCACCAATGGTAAATTGGTTATTGGTGCAGGTACCATGGCTTCCCGTGGGTTAGATGCAGGTGCATTGACCAAAGTATATTTAGATAATTTCGTTGTCACTGAAGTCGACCCAGGTGTTGACGATGTGTTGCCAATCATCAATGGTGCAACACCGAAGATCATCGAAGTGAACCAAGCCTTTGATCCACTTGAAGGTATCACAGTATCCGACAACAGAGACTTTAACTTAACCCCTGCAAAC
>JAEZHT010000092.1 GCA_023436805.1 Bacillota bacterium | reverse complement strand
CAATAAAAGACAACTCGTAACCCTCATTTTCAACATAATTCTTAAAATGTTGGAGGATGGATGAGAAGAATGGGTGTTCTAGACCAATGTGTAAGTCTTCGGAAAAGACCACACCGATGGTATAACTGCGTTTGGATTTCAACATACGAGCTGATGTGACGGGTACATAGCCAACTTCTTTGATATAAGCGAGGACACGCTCACGAGTTTCTTCGGACACATTACCAGTTCTATTGATGACTTTGGAGATGGTTCCTGGTGATAAACCCAATTCAGCTGCGATGGTATAAATGGTTCTTTTCAATCCACTCAAATCCTTTCGTACACTTTAACATATTTAAACTGCATCGTGACAGGGAAGATGCTATCATCGATCTTACCGCCCCACCAGCCACCTAAGGCTAAGTTTAAAATGAGGTAAAACGGTTGATGGAATGGCCAACCACCTTCATCTGTGAGGCGGTGTTCGTCCCCTCGATGGAAGGTAATATGGTGTTTTTTATCGATGAAGAAACGGAGTTCTTCTTCGTCCCACTCAAAGGCATATTCGTGAAAGCCTTGGGTCAACGCCATATCTTCAACGATGTGGGTTGGTTGTAAGTGATTTAAGTGGTTATAACTCTTTGAGTGTAAGGAAAAATGTACGAATCCTGGGTGATTACCGACGTGTTCCATCAAGTCGATTTCACCACATAGCGGCCATGAAACGCCTTTTTTGAACGCGTCTGATAACAACCAAATGGCAGGCCAAGTACCTAAACCTAAAGGCAATTTTGCGCACACTTCAACACGACCAAATAAGATGGATTTCTTACCGTAAGTCGTTAATTTGGCTGAAGTATAGTGATTTTTCTCGTAATTTTCTTTATACGCAACGATGTTGAGCAAACCATCTTTGACGAACGCATTTTTTAATCTGTCTGTATAGTATTGGGCTTCCCCATTACCAAAGCCGTGGCCACCTGTTTCGTAAACCCAATTCGATTCATCGGGTTTACCATCTTTATCAAAAAGATCTTGCCACAATAATTTAAAGGCCATGATTCATCCTCGCGAATTCTATTAATTGTTGTTTTTGTACTTCTGTTAAGACAAGTTCTGGTGAATTATCATCTGATGTGTTTTCTTCTTCAATGATGAGTAATTTACAGTTTTTCGATAAGGTATGGGAATGAAATACCCCTTTTTTGATGTTGTATACTTTTTTTGGTTCTAAATGGATGGGCACAATTTGATCATTTTCCATAATGAAGATGGTACAAGCCCCGTCTAACAACACAAATGCTTCATCCGTTAAATCGTGGGCTTGAAAGCGGTGGATGTTTTGTGGTTCAAGTTCTTCAATGTAGTTCAAAATGGCGATACGCCAAGATTGGTAATGGTATAGTTTTTGATACCCAATACCGTCAAAATGGTGCACTTCAATACCTTTCATCTAAATACACCTCCAAGTTGCCGTCGAGTTCTACAAAGTAATTTGGCACCTGACGTTGATTCAATTCAATTTTCTTGATGTCATAACGACCATAGTCTAACCCTTTTGGATTGTGGTAGGTGATACGACGTTTTTGACCAAATAAATACGTTTCAATCCAGGCTTTGCCATCGATGAAATCGGATTTTGTCAATTTTGGATTCAAAGTCAAGGTACCTAAATGCATTTGAATACCAAAGACTTCGGTACGTAATAATTTGAGTAACCATGAGGCTGATCCGGTGAGGTAACTGTATTTGCCTTCACCCTTAGGTGTGAAGTATTCTGGGATACCAGCCAACATGTTTGCATCTTTATGTAAAGCACGATTCATCAAGGCGTTCATGGCTTGATGTCCATATTTAACCAAATCATATTGGTATAAGCCATACGCATACATCACAGCCATGTGAGAGAATACAGCCCCATTTTCCTTGTGTCCGTAAGCAAAACCATAGGCACGGCCCATGTTAAGTTTGACTTCATGGAAGTTAGAGTTGAGCTTATATCCACCAATATTGGCGTCAAATAAGGCTTTTTTGGTTTCTATGGCAATGTTTGAAGCACGCTTTTTAGATACGGTTTCGGATAACAAAGCCATGGTTTGTCCGGTTAAGGATAACGTGTCTTTACGGTCTAAGAACAGACCATCGTTGTCAATATAGGATTGTAATGCCCCCGTTGGATGAACACCAAATGCTTCTAAATGTTTGATCATCTGTTTGGCTTTGGCTTTCAATGCTTGAGACAATTTAAGGACATTGACGGAAACCAAAGACCCATCGAAATGAGCGACGTCATGGAAGAATTTTTCCAAGTCTGCGTCTTTGTGGATGTTTAAGCTGAGTTCAGCGAGCGACTTAAATAGCGTGATTTCAGTTTGATTCGATACTTCTAAGATTTCAGCCAAAAGACGTAGATTGTTCGCGTAGAAATGGGTGAACGCCAAGGTTTCACCTTTTTTGCTGGCCATGTCTAAGCCATCGTTCCAGTCGGCATCTTCGAGTTTGATGAAGCCTTGTTCGCCAATATTCAATGCAGCGACGACATTTTCCAATAGTAAGTGTTCATAAATCGACCCTTGATACGGTGTTTCATTGACACGAAGGACGTAATCTTTAGCGAATACTTTTTTGGTTTGTTTCGTATAGTGCGTAAATTGGTCTTCAAAGTAAGGGGTGTTAATCCATAAGAAATCCAAATCCCCAGTTTCATGGATATACATGAGCGTCGTGATTAGTGGCCATGCGCCATGGTCGCTCCAAACACGAACAATGTTATTACGATCGGCTTTGAATTCACCTTTCTTCGAACCAATGATGGTTGCATTTGAACCATCGATACGAATACCAGCGAAGTTATTGACCAACGCTTCTTTGACGGTTGGGTCATTATACATGATTAAAGACAATAAATCCTGCCATAAGTCACGCCACCCTTTACCACCTTTACCATAATCGTGGTGTGGCATGTAGGAATTACCAAAGAATCTTCTTAAGATGGGTTGAATCGCTACCATGTCCAATAAAGCAGTCTTTTCTGCACTACCATAGGAGAATTGTAGACGTGTTACTTCATCTAACCAATATGCTTTGGAAGCTTCAAAGGCTTGGTCAAACGCCTTTTTATTTAAATAGGCATTGAATGAGCCTAATTTATCTTCATAACTCGCTGAAAAACCCATGTATAGTGTAACCGATGCGTTCGGTTGAACAACCACAGTGTCAAATAAGACCCCACCCATGGCTTCATAGCCTTCAACATAATCACCGATTTGTGATGCTTGATTGGGTTGTGGGTATAAGAGATTGCCTTTTCCTACAAACGCATCGAGCGATGGGTAATATGCTTTGACTTTCATGTCGTCCGATTTCGCATGGAAACCGTAAAATACATCATTCGGTTTATGTCCACGTTCGTCAAACGACAAGGTTGGCTTCAATTCAATTAAATGTTCTTTAACCCAAACACGGTTCAGTAATGAGGTGACGTGTCTGTGGTCTCTTAAATTGTCCGCACTTCTACCATACAGTGGTGAAGCCGTTAGGACATCGAGTTTGACTGGTTTATCTGCTAGATTGGTGAATACAACTTCATGGAGTTCAATTGGGTCATCATTCACGATGAATGACGTTGTTTTCAATGATACCTTTTTATTCTTTCTTTCAACCACTTGGTAGAGTGGTCCAACCTTTAGGTCAATACGGTCGTTTTGTTGGTGTGGCATATTTCCATTCAAGTGGTATGCTTTACCATCGACGGTGAAGATGATGTTACGTGAAAAAAGACTATTGACCAAGTCTTTCTCAGAAAATGGTTCTGTGACATAATGATGATAATCTAGTTTAATGTCGCCAGATAATGTCGGGGTAATGTATGACATTAAGCCCGTTTTATTGAATAACGGGAAATAGTAGCCTGTGTATCCTTTTAAATTTTGTTTTTCAATCGTTCCCATTTGAACACCTCACGCTGTTTTGGAAATCGGTTTCCTTAATTCCATTATATCTTATAAAAAAGAATTGTAAAGGGTTTCACGAATGAAATTTTTCTTATATGTTAAAGCAGGCTTTTTGGATGAAATCTTATATAACTCATTAAAATTCACCCTTTACATAGTAAAAAATGACCATCACTGGTCATTTTGTTTGATTTTAAGCGGATTTTCTTCTGAATATAAAGAATGCAAAAGCGATATCAATCACCATAAAAATCCCGATATACATGTATATTTTCCAAATATGATTTTGAATATCTAGCATGTCTTCAACTTCATCTACTGTATAGGATATTTCAAACCCTGCGGCTGCATAACTGGATTCGTTATTTAGGTCAACCACTGGTAAATCAATGGTCGCAATTTCGATTGGAAAGCCTGTATAGTCGAATAATTTTACATCGAAATCTTCATTTTCAATGAGGAAGTTATAATAGTAGAAATCTTGTTCTTTCAAGCCCCAACTGATGGCGAAATCTTTATAGATATCATCGTCTTTGGTTGAATACGTTTTGACGCCATTGACCCAAACTTCCATGCGGGTTTGGTCGTTGGTATCTTTTTCAGAATCACTCATCGTGACTGGTTCATTTGCCATCACGAAGACAATGAGTTGACTAATGACTTCACCACTTCGATTGCGTTCAATTGTTTTAAAATAAGTGACTTGATAATCCTCATGGTCATTGACTGTCACTGGATTCAATTCAGCGTAATATAGCGATGAGTACTTAATGTAATTGGTAAAATCCTGTTGTTCAATCGATGTGTCAATCAATTGTTCTAATAAAATGGCTTGTCGTTCATAGATGATGCCAAGCAATGAAGTTATGTATATGACCACCACTAAAATCACGGTAATGACGGCGTAAAGTATCTTATTAAACATATTATATTTCCGTCGCAATGATCACTGGAATCGTGATTGGACTGCGTTTCGTTTCCTTGTATAAGAACTTATTGATGTCTTCTCTGACGTTGGTTTTGAGTTCGTTCCAATTGATGTATTTGCCTTTCAAATGCTTATCACAGGCTTTCACAAATAAGTCTTTGACCTCTTGTAAAAGTTGTTCTGATTCTTTAACATAGACAAACCCTTTGGTGACAATTTCAATCTCACCTAAGATGCGTTTAGATCTTGGGTTGATGTTCGCTACAATCAATAATACCCCATCTTCTGATAACAATTCTCTATCGTGGATAACGATGTCGTTGACATCACCAATGGCTGAACCATCGATTAGGATATCACCACTGCGGTATCTAGCTCTTTGAACATCCGGATTGCCATCTTTGAATACCAAAGCGTCCCCATTGTCCATTAAGAACACTTGGTCTTTATCATAGCCCATTTCCATCGCCAAACGTTGAACAGCATATTGCATACGGTATTCACCAATGACTGGCAAAATATAACGTGGTTTAAGCATGTTCATCATCATCTTGATTTCATCGGATGTGGCGTGTGATGTGGTTAATATCTTTTTATCGATCACGGTGACTTTCGCGTCGGTGCGGTACAAAATATCCAAGGTTTTCGCAGCCATTTTTTCTGTACCAGGGATTGGTGAAGCAACCACCAAAACGGCGTCATTTTCATCGATATGGATCAAGCGGTCAGCCTTCTTGCACATGCGTTGTAACATGAAGAAAGGTTCATGGCGGTTACCTGTGACTAAAGCAACAATATCTTTGTCATCATTTTTGTTTTTATCGTCGATGTATCTTAAAGCAATCAACGATTCTTTTGGGATATTTAAATAACTCATTTCAATCGCGATGTCGACGATGCGTTGGGCGCGACGACCAATGATGGCGATGCGTTTTTTATGTTTCAAAGCGATGTCGATGACACGTTGAATTTTCAATAAGTCGGAGGAAAATAGGGAAGCAATCACGCGTCCTTTGGCATTTGAAATGGCTTGGTTGATAGCGTGATCAAGTTCTTTAGTAATCGAACCATTCAGTACTAAACCAGAACCTAAAGACTCGGTGAGTAAACACAAGACTTTCTTTTCTGCAAGTTCATTGATTTTCTTGAAATCGGTTTGATATCTCGGGTCAGCACTTTGGTCAAAAGTATAATCTGAGGTATAAATAATCGACCCATCGACAGTGTTGATGGCAACCCCAACACTCTCAGGGATGGAGTGTGTTGTCGTGAAGAAGGTCACTTTCACATGGTCAAATTTAATGATCGAGTCTTGATTGATGACGTGAAGTTTGAGTTTAGTTAAATCGTACCCTTCTTCTTTTAAATTGTCTTTTATCAATTCCATGGTGAAGTTTGTCGCATAGACTGGTAC
>JAEZHT010000062.1 GCA_023436805.1 Bacillota bacterium | reverse complement strand
ACTTTGGAAAGTCTTGTTTACGTTTAAAAAACATTCTAAAAGCTTTTTCTTGATTGAGTTGAGTATTGGCTAAAGATAAGGAATCGACTTCTTTTAGAAATGGATAAGCATCTTTATATTGTGCAGGACGATTGTATAACATGGTTTTATCGAGTTCATACTGTTTCTGTTTATCTTCTAACATCTTATTCCAGAGAAAGCGATTATGTCCAAGGGTCATATGGATTAAAGTCTTTTGAGATTCATTTGGATAGATTCGAAACTTAAAGGCTTTGTTCATACTAAATCCCCCCCCATTTCAATGTATTTATGTATAGTGATTATTCAACTATATTATAACATTATTTATGGGTTTTGTGAAATAAATATGAAAGAATTTTACCAATCAATTCATCCCACTATGTATAGAGGATAGGGGACTTCTTGATTGTGTTGTTAAAAGACTCAATCAAGACATCGAACATGCATAAAAGCACAGTTAAAAGCTGTGTTTTTTTATTGACGAGATACAAAAATGGGTCTATACTATAAATGTGACAGGTGTGTCACTTTTGGAGGACGTATGCCAAAGGAAACGTTTATCAACTTAAAACTACATAAAAAAGAGAAGCTCATGCAAGCAATGACCAAAGAGTTATCCATCCATACCTTTGAGCATTTATCGATCGCGAACATTGTGAGAGACGCCGAGATTCCTAGAGGTTCATTCTACCAGTACTTTGAAGACAAAGAAGACCTTTATCAGTATTATTTTTCGCACATCGCGAATTTAAAAATGAACTACTTTAAAGATATCTTCATAAGTCCAACGATGACATTCTTCGAACGCATTGAAACCTTATTCAAACAAGGGTTGGTATTTAAAAAAGCCTATCCAGAATTGGTCGAGGTTGCGAAAAAGATGTATGAAAGTGATTATTATAAAGACCTCTTGATCAAAGGCGGCTGGGAAAACAAAGTCGTTGATACTTACCAAGCTTGGATTGTACAAGACCAAAAATTAGGCATCATCCGTGAAACGATTGATCCCAAAATGTTATCTGAACTCATCAATGAAATGACCACTAGGATATCTTTAGATAGCTTTATATATGACAAATACGATGAAGGTATTTGGGAACACAAACTCGATGAGATGTTAGACATCCTTAAGAAAGGAATATTGAACCATGTTTAGTGTAAAAGATTTGAGATTCACATATCCAAAAAACGATTCACCCACCATCAAAGGCATTTCTTTTGATATCCGAAAAGGCGAAATCTTCGGATTCTTAGGGCCTTCAGGGGCAGGTAAAAGTACGACACAAAAGATTTTAATCAAGTTATTAGACCGTTTTGAAGGCGCGATTTATTACGATGGTAAATCCCTTCAAGAACTCGACCAAAGTTTCTTTGAAAACATTGGGGTATCGTTTGAAATGCCAATTCACTTTTCTAAACTCACAGCGATGGAAAACATCGAATTCTTTAAGAAACTCTATAAGAAGAACATCGATGTAGAATCTTTGATGAAAAAAGTCGGTTTGTGGGAAGACCGAAACAAATTGGTATCTGAATATTCAAAAGGCATGAAAATCCGTTTAAACTTCGTGAGAGCAATGCTCAATGACCCTGAAATGTTATTCCTAGATGAACCGACCAACGGGTTAGACCCAGCGAACGCGATGATTCTTAAAAACCTCATCAAAACCTACAAACAAAATGGGGGTACCGTATTCATCACCTCCCACATCATGGCTGATATTGATCAACTCTGTGACCGTGTCGCGTTTATCGTGAATGGTGAAATCAAAGAAATTGACTCACCAAGAAACTTAAAGATCAAATATGGTCAACGAAGCATAAAAGTGGAATATAAAGAAAATGGTCATACAAAAAGTCAAAGCTTCCCAATGGACAACATTGGTCAAAATGAGGACTTCGTGAAACTCATTCAAACCAAAGACATTGAAACCATCCACAGTGGGGAAACCACACTCGAAGAAATCTTCATTCAAGTGACAGGGGTTGGATTAACTCATGAGTCCTAGAATGGCATTTTTAATCAAAGGAGAACTCCTCAGGTTAAATAAATACCGTGTGACCACCGTATCTCTATTGGTAGCCTTTGTGTGGGGTTTGGTCTTATATTTCATCGATGATATGGATATATTGGAACAAATGTTACCAATGATCATCATGATTGACGCAACCATGATGAGTGTTATATTTATAGGATCTATCATGTTTTTTGAAAAGTCTGAACAAACCATTTCGACTTTGCTTGTTACACCAACGTCGACCGATGAACAGATTTTATCGAAAGTCATCGCGAATACCATCCACATGTTAGCCTCTTCATTATTGATCATTTTGGTATTCTATTTTGTTAAAGGGGTCACGGTCAATTTCTTTTGGATGATTCCGATTTTGATTGTTTGTATCGCATTCCACAGTTTATTAGGGTATGTGTTTTCATACCACTCGAAAGATTTCACATCGATGTTGCTTGGGGTGATGATGTTTGTCATCTTCCTATCGATTCCATCGATACTACACCAATTCAACATTTTATTTAAAGGCGACTTCTGGCGTTATGCCTTGCTCATCACACCTGCCCAAGCATCCGCAGAACTGATTGCTTTAGGCTTTGGTGGTGCATTCACCGTAGCCTCCGCCATCAGTTTGGGTTGGTTGTTGTTAGCAGGCATTTTAGGGTATGTATTCTATATTAAACCTGCTTATAAGGCTTACGCCGTGAGACAAGGGGGCATTTAATCATGATGATCCGTGTCTTGAAACATGAACTCAAAAATATTTTGAGGGATAAGATGTATCTATTCTTTATGGTATACCCCGTGATCATTGGGGTAGTTGCTTATTATTTGATTCCATACTTAAAAGCAGAAGTTGGGTTGTTAATCGCCAACATCGTCGCTTTGGTGTTTGTTTTGATGACTTCCTTTATGTTTGGTGCAATCACTGGTTTTACCTTACTCGATGACCAAGATGACAATGTCTTATTCTCATTGAAGATTACCCCAATTAAAGTATCTCATTACATCGGTATCAAATTATTATTTAGTTATGTGCTAGGTTTCTTAGCAACATTCTTATTGGTATACATCACCAAGCTGTTTGAATCCTCGATATGGAACATGATGGGTATTTCTTTATTGGCGGCTTTACAAGCGCCAATGCTTGCGTTATTCATCAATGCTTTCGCAAGCAATAAAGTTGAAGGCTTTGTCTTTATGAAAGCCACCGGTATCCTCGTGATGATCCCCATCGCATCCTTATTCTTAACGAATTGGACAGAACTTTTCTTAGGGATAATTCCTGGATTTTGGGCAGCGAGACTGGTATCGATGTCTTTAATTCCAAGTGATTACTTGTTGAATGAATTTTGGTACTATGTATTAGGATTCTTGGTGAATATTGGTTTAATCTATGTTTTATTCAAGAAATACAAACAAAGGGTACAAATCTAAACACAAATCCACGTCAAAAACGTGGATTTTTTCACCTTACTATTGGAAAAATCAAAGAATGTGTTATAATTGAAAATGCTGGAGAAATACCCAAGTCCGGCTGAAGGGTCTGGCCTCGAAAACCAGTAGGGCGAGAGATCGCCGCGGGGGTTCAAATCCCCCTTTCTCCGCCATAAATTAAAAGTCGACATTTTGTATCCATTTCAAGGTGTCTTTTTTATTTTTATTGCTTTACTGTCATGTTTTACAGGTATCATGATGATTGTAAACGTCAAATATCTACACCATATGATTAAATAAAAGCCCAGCAGCTTGCACTGTTGGGCTTTTTCATCACTGTTAGTCCATTCCCGGCATGGCGGCGATTGGAGCGTTCTTAGTCATTTTGGA
>JAEZHT010000009.1 GCA_023436805.1 Bacillota bacterium | reverse complement strand
GTTCTTGGTATTGATAACCTTTGTTGGATTGATTGTCTTCAATCAGTTTCAACATGGCTTCAGGGTCGAAATTACCAACCAATACCACTTCCATATTGGAAGGATGGTAAAAAGTTTCATACGCATCATACAATTTTTTAGCAGTAATCTTGTGAATCGATTCCACCGTACCGCCGATTTCTACATGAATCGGGTGTTTTTGGTACAAGTTTTGAAGTAGACCATAAAATAATCGTTGGTTTGGATAGTCGGCATACATTCTCAATTCTTCAGCAATGATCCCTTGTTCTTTTTTCACCGATTTCACTGTGAAATAAGGGGTTTGAACGAAGTCGAGTAGATAATTCAGCGCACCTTCGATGTTTTTGGTACCTGAGAATAAATAACTGGTACGGTCAAAATTGGTATAGGCATTCGCATTCACACCAAATTTAGATAATGTTTCGAAGGCATCTGTCTTATCTGGCATGGAAAACATCTTATGTTCTAAAAAGTGTGCAATCCCTTCGGGTTGATTGACTTTCTTACCCGTTTTTGGTGAGATGAAACTTTGATCAAATGACCCGTAATGGGTAGTAAAAGTGGCGAAGACTTTATGGAAATCATTCTTTGGAATCATGTATACATTCAATCCATTTTTTAGGGTATGTTGATATACCGATTCATTTAAGTGGCTATAATAGACTTTTTCCATGATTATCGCTCCACATCTAGTAAGTAAACCGTGTCTTTAACGAGCAGTTTACCCACTTCTAATAAATCGTCTGGGGTGACTTGTTCAATCTTTTCAATACGTTCAGCCAAGGTTGGGGTTTTACCCAATAATGTTTGAATGTAAATCAAGTTTTGTCGTGCCCCTTGAGAATCTTCGGATTCTTTTAAATCGTTGATGAGGGCTTGTTTCGATAATGCGAGTTCTTTTTCACTGATGCGTTCAGTACACATGCGTTTGACTTCTTCATCAATGACTTTTTTTGCTAAATCCAAGCGTTTCGCATCTACCCCTGAATAGATGAATAGGATACCTTTATAAGCATCATATACAGATGAAACATAGTAACACAAGGAATGTTTTTCACGTACATTTAAGAATAATCTTGAATGCACATAACCGCCAAGTGCTGCGTTGAATAATACGGCAGCGACGTGTTTTGAATCACCTTGACGGATGGGAAAACGATAGCCAATATTGAGTTTGGTTTGGCTGATCTTATCGTGTTCCACCACTTCAGTAACCGATTGAACATCTTTGGTTTCATAATCCAAGAAATCCATTGGTGAGAATGACGCATTCGGGAATATGGTTTGTGTTAAGGAGACATCTCTGTGGTCAACATCTCCAGATAAGATGATTTGTAACTCGTCGTTTTCGACAAAGTCTTTATACATCTTTTTGAATTGTTTGAATGTTAATGCTTCGAGTTGCGCTTTCGTGCCAGAAACCCTCGCCCCATAGAGTTCACCTTGACACATTTCTTCAAATAATCTGGTGAGTGCGAAACGGGTTTTATCATTTTCTTTAGAAACCACTTCTTCAATCAATAAACTCTTTTCGAGTTCGAAGTCTTTTTCACTGAATGTATCGTGTCCATAGATGTATTCTTTTAAGAAGTTTAAACCTTCACTGAATAACATATGGTCTAAAGCTAGGCTTGGATTAACAAGCTTTAATTGCACATGAATGATGCTTAAAATACCTGTTTTATTGGTGTTTGATGTTAAACTAGCACCATACATGCTTTCTAATTTCTCATTGAATTGTTGACGATTTTTATATTGGTTTGTTTTCGTTCTTAATACACTGGGTAAAAGTGTTCTGAAAGCAAACTCATCCACTTTAGCTACTCTTTTAAATTTTAAGGTGATCAGTACCGTCTTGAATTTTTTGGTTTGGTCAACTAAAATCATGATTTGATGGCCACTTCTAACGCAATTTCCATCATTTTAGTGAAGGATTTTTGTCTTTCTTCTGCGGTAGTAGCTGCGTGGGTGACCAAAGAGTCTGAAACGGTGAGTAAGCAAGTTGCTCTCTTGTTCAATGCTTTCGCATTCGCAAATAAAGCAAACGATTCCATTTCAACGGCGATACAGCCTTGTTCATTGAATCTTGCTTCATGGACGGAGCCCTTTAGGTTATAAAACACGTCTGAAGAGTGGATTCTTCCGACTGTCATTGGAATGTTTAATTTTTCTGCGGCTTTGATGGCACGGTTGTTCAACACACGGTTGGCTTTTAAAACCTTTGCTCCAGTTAAACCCATCGTCTTCGCATATGAGGATTCACTGTAGGCTTCATTGACTAAAATAACATCGTAGAGATTGAGGTCCTTGGTATAGGCACCACATGAACCGACACGGATGATGTTTTCAACGCCATAGAAGTTGAAGAGTTCAAACGAATAAATCCCGATCGATGGCATACCCATGCCTGAACCAAATACAGTGACTGGTTTGCCTTTATATTTACCGGTGTAGCCAAACATGTTTCTAACCGTGTTGATTTGAACAACATCGGTTAAGAATGTTTCAGCAATCATTTTAGCACGTAGTGGGTCACCAGGCATTAAGACGGTTTTTGCGACTAAATTTTTGTCTGTAAGACTAATATGAGGTGTTGGAATCATGTGTTTTTTCTCCTTGTTCGTGTGTAACTATTTTTATGCCAGAAGACGCACCAATGCGGGTCGCTCCGGCTTGAATCATAACCATAGCATCTTCGTAACTTCTGACGCCACCTGAGGCTTTTACACCATAGTTAGGACCAACTGTTTTACGCATCAATGCGATGTCAGCTGCGGTAGCACCACCGGTTGAAAACCCTGTGGATGTCTTAACAAAGTCAGCCTTTGCTAAAACAGAGAGTTCACAGCCTTTTATCTTTTCTTCGTCGGTGAGTAGGCAAGTTTCTAAAATGACTTTAACCAATTTCCCAGACGCTGATTGAACGACTGCTTGGATATCTTTAAGTACCAAATCGTATTTTTTGTCTTTAAGGTTGCCTACAGAAATGACCATGTCGATTTCATCCGCACCATCCAAGACGGCTTGTTTGGTTTCAAACGCTTTCGCTTCAGTCGAATGGGCACCGGATGGGAAGCCGACGACTGTACATACCAATACATTCGAACCTTTCAACAATGATTTGGCCAATTTAACGTAATTGGGATTGACACAAACACTCATGAAGTCATAGGTTTTTGCCTCTTCACAGAGTTTTACAATGTCCGCTTCCACCACACTCGGACCCAATTTTGTGTGGTCAATGAATTTGTTTAGTTGCATACTAAGCCTCCTTTTCGCCTTTACGACTTAATTTTACAATATGTACTAAGGTCAACGCGACATTCATCAGTGTGACCGATACGGAACTGATCATAATGCCATAAATAACAAATATGACACAACCAACAATATTGATAAAACGAATTTTTCGTTCTCCCTTCATGAGAAAGGAAACCAAAACCAATGCACTGGCTAGGACGCCGATAATTTCGACGATAGCCGGGTCTAAATCCATTAACATTTCTTTACCTCCTTTATTTGTATATAAAAGGGTCACAAATGACCCTTAAATGTCGATAACTTGGTCCAATTCAATGTGTACAAGTGAACCATTGATTGGGGTGAATTTGGATTTTTTAATTATTTTCATGACTTTTTTCAGGTGTTTGGGTTCAATGACTTTTGTATTTTGTAAGAACCCTGGTACACCGGTGGTCATTTTATCGATTTTCGCCATGATTTCATGGGTCGGTATGATTTTTTGTTCTAAACCCATTCTAAAATAGACATAATCGATGTGAGGCGGGAACAACGTTACAGTATTTTCTCGCCATTCGATGGAGAAATGGACTTTTTGGTCTTCATCTAAAACAACGAAGTAATTCGGTACGTAAATGTCTAGTTCCTTGTAATAGCGATGTAAATCGTATTGTTCATCGACGTATTTCAAGCAATCATTCAATTTTTGATCATTAAATGTATGGTAGTTTTTAAGTTGGTACCCATATTTGTCTTTATAGGCTTTACGAACGATATCAAATACCTTTTCAACCACTTCCATTTTAAAATGTAAGACATCTTCAAACATGTCGTGGTAGATAGCAAAATTGAATTCTTTGCACAAACGTTCCACGATGTTGAATACTTTTTTAGCGCCATAAAAAGGCGTCATCAAAGGCATTTCTAACCTAAAATTGACGTCTAAATATTGCGGGTCAAGTTTGTAAATATCGGTAACCGTGGATTTACGAGAAATGACAAAATCAGCTTTGGTTTTTAAGATGGGGTGACGATACTCCATACGGACTTCGTTGGATGTTTCAGATACTTCACCGAGCGTTGCTTCTTGGACATCGTCGAAAAATGACAATATGCGTTCATAATCAAAAGCTCGACTTTTTTCCTTAAAAAAATGAAGCACAAACACGTTCATATAAACACATCCTTACTCAATTATATTATCATATATTGAGGTGACATTCAATTGCTTTTGGTTTTCTAAGATTTGAAGTAAATCGTTATGGGTTCTATTTTCAAATAATGGTGTGATGGATAAATAGCCATTTCTAAATGCCATGACATCACTTTTTTCGTCTTCTTGTGTGTCTAACAACTCATAAACTGTCTCATAAGCATCTTCACCAACGCGATTGAATTTCGCAGCGTGGTGATGCTTACCTTGGGTGGTCCACTGAACACCGATGAACATATCGAATTTTGAACTTGGGTAGTTGATGTTTAGGATATATTCTTTGCCTAACGCTTGATTTTCAATCAAATATTTGACCAATTTATAAATCGACTTTTCGGCCATGTGTAAACTTTTTTTCGGTCCAGATACTGCAATTGCAGGTATCCCTAAAATAAGGGCTTCTGTCGCTGCCGCTACCGTACCTGAATATAATACGTCGGAACCCACATTTAAACCACTGTTGACACCACTGACACAGAGATCAAAAGTAACACCCAAAATTCCGACTGCAATTCGCGTGCAGTCGGCGGGTTTACCTAAAACAGACAATGCTTTTTTAGCGCCATATAGGGTGCCATAATCTTTGACTTTTAAAGGTTCATTGATGGTGATGCCATGACCTTGGCCACTTTGATGGGTTTCTGGTGCGACGACATAAATATCACCCAATGGGGCGAGTTGTTTAGCTAAAACCTCGATCCCAGGCTCTAGAATACCATCGTCATTGACAATGAGAATATTCATTTTACTCACCCTTAAGTACCGCGGCACAACGTGGACATACGTGGTCATCGTTGATGCTTGGGACAATATTCCAACAACGTTCACATTTGTGTCCTTCAGCCACTTCAGTAGTAACTACCAAAGATTCACCGATGTTTAGAGATACAGCGGATACCATCCATACTTGGGTTAAGGATACGTTTAATAAATCAAGTGACGCCTTCATTGAAGCTGGTAGTTGAACCAACGCTTTGGCTTCTAAGGATTTACCGATGATTTTATTCTTACGCATGTCTTCGAGTTGTTTTAAGAGCTCATCTCTAACCACCATGAAGTCGTTAAATGCTTGATCTAATTGACGATCTGGGTAGTTTACGAGTGCAGGCATACGTTCTAAGTACACATCTTCTAAATGTTCGAATGGTAATGCCCAGTACGCTTCAGAGGTGGTATGAGGTAAGATTGGATTCAATAACTTGAGCAATGTCATCAATTGTTCATACAATACCGTTTGAACGCTTCTTCTGAGCAATCCTTTTTGAGCTTCGACATACAAAATGTCTTTGGTATAGTCTAAATAGAACGCCGATAAGTCATTGATCATATAGTTATTCACTTGACGGTAAACAACATCGAACTTATACCCATCGAACGCTTCATAAACACTTTGTTTTAAATCTTCTAGTTTGTGTAACATCACTTTATCGAGTGAACTTAAGTTTTCGTAAGTAACTTTATCTTGACTTGGGTTGAAATCAAATAAGTTGGAAAGTAAGAATTTGAATGTATTACGGATCTTACGATAAGATTCGGAGACTTGTTTCATCAATTGGTCACCGATTCTGACGTCGGATGAATATTCAACCGATGAAACCCATAATCTTAAGATATCGGCACCCATTTCTGAGGTGATTTTAAGTGGGTCAGTGGTATTGCCTAAGGATTTACTCATGGCTCTGCCATCTTTATCCAAGACGAATCCATGGGATACGACCGCTTTGTATGGTGCTTTTCCATATAAAGCAACCCCAGTGATTAAGGATGAGTTGAACCAGCCACGGTATTGGTCAGACCCTTCAAGATATAAATCTGCTGGGTAAGCCAGACCACGTCTTTGTAAGAGCTTGTGGGATGAACCTGAGTCAAACCATACATCCATGATGTCGGTTTCTTTTCTAAAGATTCCATTTGGTGAACCTGGGTGTGTGAACCCTTTAGGTAACAAATCCACAGGGTCTTTGTCCAACCAGGCGTTGGTGCCTTCTTGTTCAACGATGGACGCGACATGGTTGATGACTGTTTGGTCTAAAATCGCTTCACCGTTTTCTGCGTAAAATACTGGGATTGGAACACCCCAAGCACGTTGACGCGAAATACACCAGTCATTGCGGTCCTTAATCATGTTATGGATGCGTAATTCGCCCCATTTTTGGACCCAATTGGTGTTTTTGATTTCATCTAATAATGGCTTTTTCAATAAATCAATCGAAGCGAACCATTGTGGGGTCGCTCTAAAAATGATTGGCTTTTTCGTACGCCAGTCGTGTGGATAGCTGTGTTTAAAGTAACTTACATGGAGCAAATTACCAAGGGTTTGAAGTTTTTCAATGATGAGCGGGTTGGCTTTTTCATAATAAATGCCTTCAAATTCCAATGCTTCTTTGGTGAAAATGCCTTTATCATCGACCGGTACTAAGATTTCTAAATTGTATTTTTTACCCACATTGTAGTCGTCTTCACCATGGCCTGGTGCGGTATGAACAAGCCCTGTACCATCGGTATCGGTGACGTGTTCACCTAAGATGACTGGGCAAACTTTGCCGTTCAATGGGTGGACATATTGAATGAATTCTAACTCGGTTCCTAGGAAGGATTCTTCGATGACATAGTTTTCAAACTTAAGTACAGAAGCCACTTTTTCAACCAAGGATTTCACAACAATGTATTTTGTGCCTTGAACGTTCAAGACAACATAAGTGAGGGTTGGATTGGCAGAGATGGCGAGGTTCGCAGGCAATGTCCATGGTGTGGTGGTCCAAATGATGAGTTTTTGACCTTGACGTTTTTCAGAAACAACATCAAATGCCACATAAATCGATGGGCTGGTAACATCTTCATACTCGATTTCAGCTTCTGCTAAAGCGGATTCTGAACTTGGTGACCAATAAACGGGTTTTAATCCTTTATAGATGAGACCCTTGTTCGCCATCGCACCAAATACACGAAGTTGGTCAGCTTCAAAAGCAGGGTTTAAGGTGATGTAAGGGTGATCCCATTCACCTAAAATACCCAATCGTTTGAATTGGACTTTTTGCATCTTCACTTGTTCAAGTGCGTAGTCATGACATAACTTTCTAAAATCAGAAACGGTCATTTCTTTACGGTTGACACCTTTTTTGGTCAACGCTTGTTCGATTGGTAGTCCGTGGGTATCCCAACCTGGGATATACGGTGCATAAAAACCTTGCATCGTTTTATAACGAATGACAAAGTCTTTAAGGATTTTGTTGAGTGCGTGGCCAATATGGATTGCCCCGTTGGCATACGGCGGACCATCGTGTAACACGAATGGGGTGTTGCCTTCATTTTGTTTTAATACGCGTTTGTATAAGTCCATCGCTTCCCATTTCGCTTGGAAATCAGCTTCTCTTACACCTAAGTTCCCACGCATTTCAAAACTGGTTTGTGGTAATAATAATGTGTCTTTTAATTCCATGGTTTTTCCTCCTAAAAAAATAAAAACGTCCCTAGATTACATCTAAGGACGACAATGTCGCGGTACCACCTTAGTTCTAACGTCATAAAAACCGTTAGCCCTCTTACACTTTAACGCAGTGTTTACAGTTGCTCATTGGTGATAATATAGAATGATTTGCTTAGGCTTTCACCATGCCCTAAGTCGCTTTGTGCCATCTTTTTCTATACCGTGTCCGTTGTTATCGCAACAATTCACATTTGATTCTGATTTTTTGACTTTTAGATGTACCTACATCATCGGTCAAGACGATTCTTCCAAATCCTCTGACTGATATTATATCATAAGGTTTCACTAAAATTGTATACTTTTGTATCGGAAAGTAGTTAATTTTGACTTTTTCTTGGTCAATCAGTACTTTCACGTCATCCCGTTGGATATTGAACGCTTTACTCACAAGTGCATCCACCCGAAGACTGTCTACAAATACGGTGATGGTTTCACTTTTTTCTTTGAGTGTTGTAGGTAATTCATCGATTTCTTCAAAATAGATGAAATCGGCTTTGATTTGATGTAAATCTTTAAAGACTTGTTTCAATTCTGCAACCACTTGGATGTAGATATGGGTATCGGTGATGTATATATCACCAAAGGTATCTCTTTCAATCCCTAAGTGCATGAGTGCACCCAAGACATCGCGGTGTGACAAGGTTTCATCGCTGTAAACACTTCTTAACGTAATGGTTTTAAAGTTGGGTTCGATTTCTGAATCCGACACAACCATACGGGCATACTCCGCGTTCGGGTTGGATTCAAAAATATGAAAACCTTTAAATATCGATTTGACCAAATCCCGTTCTGGCGGGTTCAAAAACCGATATAAAAGGTCTCGTTGAAAAGCATCTCTTTGGTTTTTAAGGCGTCTATAAAAATCAGTCTTTGTATTCATCGATGAATTGTTTCAACGTGCCATCTTTAAACTCTTGTTGACGGGCAAACATGAATACTTTCTTATTGATTTGGATGATTTCACCTTCGATAGCGAACACCACACCAGACAAAAAGGCCATAATTTTGTTGGCTGGGTCTGGTTGTAACTCTTCGAAATTGAGCACCAATGGGTTACCATCGATGAGTTCAGTAGCGAGTGAAGTGATATACACATCATCGTCAGTGGATAACGATTCAAAAATGATGCGATCATATGCCGATGAGAGTGTTTCGCCTTGATAATTTGGTAAGACATTTTCTGATTTTTTGGTTTTACTAAAAATTGCCATAGATTACCTCACAGGATGAATTTTCGACCGACGCGAACGAAATCGGTGCCAATCGATAAGGCCAATGCATAATCGTTGGTCATGCCCATCGATACATAAGGCAAATTGTACTGTGTTTTTAACGCTTTGAGCGTCTGAAACACATGGGTGGTGGCTTCGATGTCTGCATCGACACCCATACCCATTAAACCAACTATCTTTATTTTATCATAATTTGTCATTTCTTTTAAGAAATCGTCTAAATCTTCGCGTTTCAATCCCGTTTTATTGGCTTCATTGGCAATATTCAATTCGATAAAGCACGGTAGTGGCTTGGTACGATACTTTTGAATTTCCTTCGCTAGTTTGATGGAATCCAAACTGTGTAAGTAGTCGATCTCATTGATGAGTCGTTTTACTTTGTTGGTTTGGAGGTGGCCGATGAAATGCCAAACGATGTCTAAATCTAACAAGAGAGACTTCTTTTCTAACAATACTTGCGCATGGTTTTCGCCAAAATGACGGATCCCAGCGTGATAAATTTCTTTCATCTCGAGCGCATTCACGTATTTAGAAGCACAGATCACTTGGACATTTGGATAATCTTTAACCGAAGCCAAAATGGTCTGTGTATTTTTCGTTAAATTAGACATTGAATTTAAACAACATGACATCCCCGTCTTTGACAAGATAGTCTTTGCCTTCTTGTCGCACACGGCCAGCTTCTTTGGCTGCAAGATAGGAACCATGTTTAATTAAATCGTCATAAGCGACGGTTTCAGCTCGAATAAAACCGCGTTCGAAATCGCTATGGATGATGCCTGCGCATTGTGGTGCTGTCATACCTTTTTTAAATGTCCACGCTCTCGCTTCCATGGGTCCGGCAGTGAAATAGGTTTCTAAGCCTAAACGGTGGTATGTGGTGCGGATCAATTGGTCTAGTCCCGCTTCATGTAAACCGAGTTCAGCCATGAACATTTCTTTTTCTTCATCGTCGAGTTGGGCGAGTTCAGATTCGATTTGTGCCGATATGTGAACTACATCAGCAAATTCATTTTTACCTTTTTCCACCAATCTTAAATATACTGGGTTCGTATCAATCGTTCTAATTTCAGATTCAGACACATTGGCGATATATATCATCGCTTTGGCGGATAAGAAATTATAGCTCTTGATGATGGCTTTTTCACTGTCTGATAAGTCCATCAAACGAATTGGGATATTGTCTTCAAGGGCTTGTTTGATTTTGCTCAAGACTTCAAATTCTTCTTTTTCCTCAGGGTTACCTGCGGTTTTCGCTTTCTTTTCGATCTTTGGAATGCGTTTCATGACGGTATCATAGTCTGCAATATTGAGTTCAAGTTGAATGATATCGATGTCACGGAGTGGGTCTACTGAACCTTCGACGTGAATGATGTTGTCGTCTTTAAATAAACGAACGACTTGACAAATCGTATCGACATCACGAATATGACTTAAAAATTGGTTCCCAAGACCTTCGCCTTTAGACGCCCCTTTGACCAAACCAGCGATGTCTATGAATTCTACGGTGGTAGGGACAATTCGACCGGATTTGTACATGGTTGCAAGTACATCCAAACGTTTATCCTTCAATGTCACGACACCAACATTGGGGTCGATGGTTGCGAATGGATAGTTCGCTGCGAGTGCAGCGCTTTTGGTGATTGCATTAAATAGTGTGGATTTACCAACATTTGGTAACCCCACGATGCCTGCTCTTAACATAATAATACTCCTTCATCAAAAAAGGCGCCATGGCCCCTTTTTCGTTATTTTTTACTTTGTAGCCATGATGGCAATTTATTGGTTTTCTTTTCTTCTTTTGGTGTTTCTACCATAGGGGTTTGTTTTTCAAATCCCGATGGGGTGAGTTTGACTTGGTCATTGGTGGTCTTTTTAAAGATTTGGGTTGCAAAATCATCAATCGTAGATTCTTTGGCCTTAAGTTCATAGCCGGTCGCGATTACAGTGACAATCATTTCATCTTTCAAATCTTCATTTAAAGCTGTACCATAGATGACATTAAGTTCAAAATCGGTGGCGTTTCTGATTTCATCGAGTGCTTGTGAGACTTCAAACAAGGTGATGTTTGTCCCAGAGGTTATGTTGACAATCGCGTCTGTAGCGCCGTCAATCGATACTTCCAATAATTTGGAATGAATCGCTTTACGCGCTGCTTCAATCGCTCTGTTTTCACCAGCTGCAATCCCAATACCCATGAGCGCAGTCCCTTTATTTTCCATGACTGTGCGCACGTCAGCGAAGTCAACGTTGATCAAACCAGGTACCGCGATGATTTCTGCAATCCCTTGGACCCCTTGTCTCAAGACGTTGTCAGCTTCTCTAAATGCGTCAAGCATTTGTGTATTCGGTTCGATGATGGATAGTAAACGTTCATTTGGAATCACGATGAGTGTATCTACGAATTGTTTCAATTCTTCTAAACCTGCAATCGCCGCTTGGGTTCTTGCTGGACCTTCAAAAGCAAATGGTTTGGTGACAATCCCAATCGTCAAGCAGCCCATCTCTTTCGCCAATCTCGCAATGATTGGTGCTGCACCTGTACCGGTACCGCCACCCATCCCTGCAGTGATAAACACCATATCGGCATCGCTCAATACGGCTCTTATTTCATCCTCAGATTCCAAGGCTGCACGTTTGCCTACTTCAGGCTTCGCACCAGCACCCAATCCTCTGGTCAAATGTTTTCCAATTTGTAGTCTTTTCTCAGCGCGAGATACTCTCAACACTTGGGCATCGGTATTCACAGCTACGAATTCTACACCTTTTACATCGTTCTCAATCATGCGATTGACGGCGTTCCCGCCACCACCACCAACACCGATAACTTTAATGACCGGCTTTTGGTTGAAGTTGTCATTTTCGCCAAATACCATAATACCCCTCCTAAAAATTTTGTTGTAAACAACCTAAGTTAATTTTACACTAATTGGCTTATAATTAAAAGATATATAAAGCGATTTTAACATAAGTCATTTTAAATAGCCATATTGCGTAAAAAATTCTTTTTTAAAGTCGAGCAAGCGATCTTCCAAAATCGCTTGACGAATTTGCTTCATCAAGTGTTTCAAAAATGCTAAGTTTTGATACGTCATAATGCGCATCCCCAAGATTTCTTCCGCCTTAAATAAGTGGCGAATATAACTCTTTGTATATTTTGAAAATGGGGTTTGTAAGTTCGGATCTAATGGGGTCATGTCCATTTCAAATTGCTTGTTGCGAATTTGAATTTTACCTGTAGTCGTGAACGCTGTTCCGTGTCTCGCATTGCGGGTTGGTAAGACACAGTCAAACATGTCTACCCCACGAATCACACCCTCAACCAAGTCATCTGGTGACCCAACCCCCATCAAATAACGGGGTTTATCTTGAGGCATCACTGGATTCAATAAATCCAAAATACGATACATTTCTGATTTAGATTCGCCTACCGATAACCCACCAATGGAATACCCTGGGAAATCCATCTCAATCAATCTTTTCGCACTTTCTAAGCGTAAATCATCAAATAGACCGCCTTGGACAATACCGAACAACGCTTGGTCGGTTTTCAGTGCGTTTTTGCCACGTTCAGCCCATCTCAATGTGCGTTCAAGTGAGTCCTTGGTATAAGCATAAGTCGCGTCATGTGGCGGGCATTCATCAAAGCTCATGATGATGTCAGCACCCAATTTTTCTTGTATTTCGATAGCCTTTTCCGGCGATAAGAAGAGCGATTCACCGCTTTTATGGTGCTTAAAATATACCCCTTCTTCTTTGATTTTTCGCATATCGGTCAGTGAAAATACTTGAAACCCACCACTGTCAGTTAACAAAGCACCATCCCAATGCATGAAACCGCGGATCCCTCCATGAGCTTGAACGATGTCTTCGCCTGGTTGTAACCACAAATGGTAGGTATTGCCTAGAATCAACCCATCCGAAACCTCTTTAATCTCTTCAGGGGTCAATGTCTTCACGGTAGCCAGTGTACCTACAGGCATAAAAATGGGCGTTTCAAACGTCCCATGAGGTGTATGGAGTAATCCGTATCTTGCACCGGACTGTTTACATGTATGTAATAATTCAAATCTAATTGCCATAATGATTCCTCTTTCCATTGAAATTATACCACAGAAGTGTTATATTTGTTATTGGCTTCTGCCCGCAGTACTAGTTACCTGCGAAACCAAAACAAGGAGAATAACTGAATATGTTTCATTTTACACTAAAAGATTGGATTCGACAATCTTTGATTGCAGCCCTATACGTCGTATTGGTGCTTCTATTTTTACCCATCAGCTTTGGTGAAATTCAATTTCGTGTGGCTGAATTATTATTGATTGTTGTCTTTTTTGACAAGAAAGCCATCGTTGGATTGACCGTCGGTACGTTTGTTGCGAACATGTATAGTCCTGGTCCACAATTGCCATTTGACTTGACCCTAGGGGTCTTGGCCACCTTCTTAAGTGTGGTATCGATGGCGTGGATTAAGAATAAATACATCGCTTTGTTGGCACCTACCCTATTTAATGGCATCATCATTGGATTTATTTTACACATCGTGTGGGGCTTACCATTATGGCTAACCATGGGGTATGTCGCGATTGGGGAATTTGGTGTGACTTACATCGTCGGATTACCCATCTATAAAATACTCGATCGAAACCCAGGTTTCAAATCATTGTTTGAAGAATAAAGGCGCAAATTCTGCGCCTTTTTATTATCTGAAACCGAGATTTCTTAATGTTTTTTCAACTAATCCGACGAAGCTGCTTTCAGCACCCCAGTTGAATCTAATGAGGACACCTGTTGATCCCCCTGTACTCACAGCATCCACCGTAATTTTGTCATCAATTTGTGAAATCATCACCGATAAACTGGCACGGTTGCCTGCGCGGTAATAGTATTTTTCAAATACCATCATGCGAGATTGACCGTTTTCAAAAGTTGCTTTCACATCCAAGCGACATTCACCTGTGATGGAACCATTCACTACTTCATTGTAAATCGCACCACCGACTTGATCGATGGCACCTGTACCTACCATTCTGAGACTAGACATCTTTTTTCTCCTTAATAATTATTTGTTTATGTGCCGTAGCCATGGCTATGTCATTAAACGATTGCACAGTTTTGTGCGTTTGAGATGATTTAACTTTACCATAATACACATCCATGTACCAGACGAGGTGTGTAAAGACATGTTTATACCTACCCAAGGGCTCTGTATAGACCACATCATAGCCATTTGAAGATAACGTTTCAATGGCATAAGCCAGGTCTTCTGCTTCCACTTGCGGTAACAAATAGAGGCCCTTTAATAAGTTATCGTTGACTTTTTCAACGATGAAATGACCAGACTCATCTTCTAAAATAAACGTGATGAAATGATACTCTTTTTTCGCTTTAGCTTTGGCTTTAACGGGGAGTATTTGTTGCAAATTTTTGGCTTTTGCCATACAATTTTCCGCTACTGGACACACATCACATTTCGGTTGATGTTTGGTACAAAGGGTAGCCCCCAGTTCAATGATGGCTTGGGTATATAAATGCGGATATGCATCATCCAACAACGTTTCATTCAGCGCTGTAATTTGTTTTTTAGTTGTATCGAGTGCAATGTCCGTCTCTATAGCAAAATATCTCGATAGTACACGTAAAACATTGCCATCGACTGCACTTCTTTTTTGATGAAAAGCAATCGACAAAATCGCCCCTGCAGTATATTCACCAATACCCTTTAAACGGATCAAATCTTCATATGTATTTGGAAATACACCTTGATGCTTTAAAAGGATTTCTTTGGCTGTGGTTTGCATGTTTCTTACCCGTGAATAATAGCCTAAGCCTTCCCAAAGTTTCATCAATAAAGACTCATCGCACACTGCCAAATCTTCTATCGTTGGTAGTGTTTGAATGAACCTTTGATAGTAAGGGATGACGGTGACCGCTTGAGTTTGTTGTAACATGATTTCAGATACCCAGATGTGGTATGGGTTTTCGGTATGACGCCATGGTAAATCTCGGGCATTTTTTTCATACCAGGTGATGAGTTTACTTGAAAAATGACTCATCGATTTCTCGGATTCTGATTCCACAATGCGGAATCATGTCATCGATATTGGTAAATGTACCCATGACGATACCATGGCATACAACGATGACTTTTTTATATTTTAAGTAGGGCTTGATGGCGTTATGGGTACGTTTAGATAAAACTTCAAAAGATTCCCAAGGAAATTCTGTTTTGTCGTTTCGAATGCCCCTTTGAGCCATGAACTCTGGATAGGCTAAATCCAAATCTTTGCGGTCACCAAATGTGGTATCTGGCATCCATTCATGTAAATCGTTTTCGACGGTTAATGGAATTTGTGTGATTCGTGATATGATGGCTGCAGTTTGTAACGCACGCGTATATGGTGAAGCCACAATCAGGTCTGCATCTTGTAAAATGGCTTCTTTCGCAACCATTTCGGCTTGAGATACCCCACGTTCTGTGAGTTTCCCTAAATCATAGCCTTGATTCTTGTAACCACGTGCGATAACTTCGTCATAACGCGGTTCTCCGTGTCTAATAAAAATAAATGTTGTCATTTTAATCACCTATTCCAAGTATAACATAATTTCACCATGGGATAAATAAACTTTTAGGGTATCTTCGATCGAACATCACAGCGGTGTGATATAATCATTTTATAAGGACGTGATGACAATGAACCCAACCAACAACCAATTTGATGACATTATTTTGAATCGAAGATCGATTCGTAAATATCAACCGTTTGATCTACCAAAAGAAACCCTTGAAGCCATCCTATTCATGGCGTTACGTGCGCCTTCTTCGAGAAATTTTCAACCTTGGACGATTCGCGTAATCCACTCTAAAGCAGCCAAAGAGAAATATTCTCATTTGTTTATTTCCAATCGAAATCAATACGAGACTGCTTCAGCGATGATTATATTGTTTGCAGATACACGTTTTGCTAGTCGTGCAGATGCAATATATACAATTGCTGTTGAACAGGGTATTATGACCCCGGAAGCCAAAGAAAAACAATTGCTGAATATCCAAAATCAACAAGTCAATCCGCTTGAAGTGGTAAAAACTGCCCATTTGAATACTGGACTTTTAGCGATGAATATTATGCTTTCCGCCAGACATTATGGCTTAGATACCTGCCCTTTCGCTGGTTTCGATAAAGCAAATGCCCCGCTAGCGTTTCAATTAGAACACCATGAAGCAATTCTTGCGATATCGATAGGTAAAGCATTGGATCCTGGTTACACTTCCGTGAGACTGCCTTTAGATGATGTATTAAGTATTGAGTAAATACAAATCAATAAAAAAAAGATGTCCGTTGGTAAAAACCAATAACATCTTTTTTTTTATTATTTTGCTAATGAACCCATCGGGTCCCAAGGCTTGAGAACGATCGGTTCAGATTGATAAGCTTCAAGTTCAGATTCGGTTAAATATTTCTTATGGATGACTGCTTGATATGTATTTGCATCAAACCAAGACCCACTCATCAAGAAATAGCCCTTTAAGCCACGGTCACTACCCCAGGAGTTTTCGATTTTCCATTTGGTGGCTTCATCGTTGATAAGATTCACACCTGTGATGACCATAGCGTGGTTCATCGCCCCTTGTAAGTAGTCCAATTTTTGTTCTTTGGTCATCGAAAAACTCATTTGAAAGGCTGTTTCATAATCATAGGCTTGGTCATCCCAAATCCCTTTTTCACGATCGCCATCACGAGCCACATCCGCGCCAAACCATACGATTTCTTGGTCCTTCAACTGTGAAACCACCAATGATTTTAAACGTGACATCGGTAGATTTAAGTGCTTTATCGGTTTGCCACCGATGACATTGCCTAAATAAGCTATGGTATAACTTCTCATATAAGGTTTATCTTCTGTTGGTGAATCGATGATCGACACATAATCGTGTAGTTGGATACCAATATGATCAAAAAAGGCCTTTGGAGATTCAAAATCGGTTTTGAAATATTGATTTTGCTTGTTCACATATTCAAATGAAACTTGGGTCGGTGGCACACCAAAATTGGTGCATAAGAACCCGTATAAAGATTGAAGTACTTCTTGTTTGAGGGCTTCTTTTTCTGTCATCAAACCCGATTTAGCTAACAATCTGGCTTCTGCGGCATACTTTCTGAGTTTGATGTTGATGAGTTTATTCATCGCACCTGTATTGGAGGATGCGAAAGTTTCAGGCATTTGGTCTTTAGGAACAACACCATATTTATCGACTAAGGATACGAACATGTCCCATTGACCACCATCTTGTATACCCATGTGTAGTAAGTGTTTTAATGTTCGGTCATCACCATCACATACTAAGAAATCATCCATGGCTTCTAGGAAATAATTGATCTTTTCGAATTTATCCCAAAACGCTTGGTAGTTTTGTGAGAGTTCAAATTCTTTCATTTGATATTTTTTCGCAACCAATTCTCTGACCACATTGAGTCCTGCAAACAACCAACATCTGCCCGATGCTTTTTGATTGGTAACCGGTAGTGTTTCGATGTCGATGGAGAACTTAAATTGAGTTTTTTGTTCCGATTCTGTCACATACGCAATCGAATCTATCGGATTTTTTGCCAATGCACGTCGCATCGCTTTTTGGTGGAGATCCTTTTCATAGTTTTGATTCATCGCGCGAATGGTTTGATAAGATACTGCTTTCATAAGATCACTCCTTTATACCCAATTATACGCGCAACTCAATGCTTTTAAAAGACAAAAAGTGAACATTTTTACATGTTCACTTGATTTGATGTTATTAAAAATTATAAATCCTGCTGACCAATTCTGGGTGGTCGATGAATGGATTACGGTTACCTTGGTATCCAAAAATCACTTCATTACGATTTCTTTCAAAATCATCCACAGGGTCTTGAATGTGCCATAATAATAGGGTTTGCAAGTCGCCCATTTGGTAAATGGACGGTTTTTGTCCACCGGATAAATTCACTAAACTGAGTTGGTCCCAACGAATATCCATATAGAACAACATGCGCGCGATGTCACCATGGATGGCTGTACGTTCAGGGTAATATGCAACTAAGGTGGTTGCTGGACCGTACCAACGGTTCCCACGATCGGAGTTGATGGTTGGATTGGATGGCTTCAAGTTATGTAAGTCTGAAGCGATATTGACTACGGTATTGGATGCAGATTCACCTAAATAGGATTGTGGCCAAACGTGTTCTTTATTCCACGTGGTACCGCCATCCCATGCTGCATTATAAGATGTCCCTGTATAAAACTCAATCAAACGGCTGCTGTTGTTTGGGTCTCTATCGGTGACTTGTAGGGCAGTATTGCCGAACACATATTGTCTACCAGTCATTTGTTCTAATAAGTTATTTAGGAAAATGATGAGGTTTGCACCAGTTAATCCATCCATACCTAAATAATAGCCAGTGTATTGAACTTCTTTCCAACGGGCATAAATGACGGTGTTATTGGTAATTGGGGTATCAAATTCATATTTGGTTTCGCCAATATACCATCCATCGAATGTATGGTTTGCTTTTTCTGGGTTGTTTGGTTTAATTGGCATCCCACCAGAATTGACATTTTGATTTGGAATTACTGTACCACCACTGGTTTCAAATGATACGACATAAACGATTGGGGTCCAAAAGGCGTAAATGACCATATTTTGCGTGACTGGTGTATCAAAATTGTATACAGCGTCGTTATATTCCCAATGTGAGAATGTGTAATGTGTGCGCGTTGGGGTACCTGGTACCGCTGGATTTTCACCATGAGGTACGGATTGTGAAGGCACCGGTGAACCGTATGTAATAAATGAAACTGTACGGACAACTTTAGCCCATTTCGCAATAATTGTGACGTTATCTTCCAACTTTTCGTTGAAATTGAATGGTGTATCGCCAATGTACCAACCTAAAAATGTATGATTATCATACGTCGGGGTTTCAGGTACACTGACACGTAGACCAGGGTCTTGCGTGACTGTGATGATTTCACCACCATTTTGTGGGTCAAATGTAACTTTAATCTGATTTGGGACACACGCAACCAGCATGAGTACCATGGCGGATAAGACCATCAAAATACTGAATTTCTTCATTCTATATCCTCTATTTTTTAAGTGGCGATCCGGAAAGGAGTCGAACCTTCAACCGTTACCTTAGGACGGTACTGCTCTATCCATTGAGCTACCGGACCCACTGCTTTTCTACTATTATACACTAAAAGAAAACAAAGCCCATCATTGATGGGCAATTTTCGAGCAAGTCAATGACTTGTAAAGGTCTTTAATGGCGATGCAGGAGAGATTCGAACTCCCGACCGACGGCTTAGAAGGCCGTTGCTCTATCCAACTGAGCTACTGCACCAAATTTGACAGCATGGTTATTATAACGCAAAATAGGGTTCTTGTAAAGACAAAACTTTCATCAAAAAGTATTTTCTTCTATAGATAGAAAAAGGGATGTTGCCATCCCTTTTAGTATAAATCGATTAAATCTTGCCTACTGCGTTGATTTTGTTCAAAATACGGAATATAGTCTTCGTATCTTGTTCGCCGAGATGCTTCATCAATTTTTGGATACGTGCGTAGTAAACATCTTGGACGCTTTCAACAAAAGCTTGTCCTTTTTCAGTTAACAACACATAAGTAACACGGTGATCTGATTTAGAATCTCTACGTGCTAGGTAGCCATCTTCAACAAGCTTGTTCATCTTGTGTGTGATCGCTGGTAGTGTGACTTTTAAGCGTTTTGCGATAGCGGATGGTTTGATCCCCGTTGGATCACCAAATGCGACTGAGAAAAGTAGTGTGATATCTGCATCACTCAAAGCGTACTTTTTGTGACGATAAATTCCACTCTTTCTGAGTCCTTGCAACGCTCTTTCAAAGTCTTGTGCAAAAACTAGTTTTTCGTTCATAGTAATTCCCCCCTTACTAATACAATATCATTATATCGTTTTTTTTACTAAAATGTAAAGAAAAAGTAATCAGAAGTTATAAGTTTTTAAAAATACACACTTTTTGAAAACAAAAGCACCCGAATATTTTACTTTCGGGTGCATTCTTTATATTAATTCTAAAGTTTCTATTATTTCGCGTAGATATGCGATTTCTAAGGCTAATTTGGTCTGTTTTTGACCCGTCGCTTTACCATGATTTCGCACCCAAATGCCTAATTGATGCTTATAATACGGTAATGAACTTTTTTTTGATTTTAGGATTGGTCCAGCAAAAATATCTTTAGCATCTAAAGTCATTTCACCTTTTTCACACACGAGAATCACATAATGAAATTTTTCATAAACGGTCACTTCATCGATGATTCGATAATGGTGTTGTGATAAATAATGTCTCAATTGATCGACATGGTTATTTGCTTGTAAAATGTATCTTTTTGCTGGGGTGTGGGTTTGATTCAAAATATCTTTGATCAAATGCATCCCCATACCTGCAATCAATACCCCATCAAACGGCTGATGGATACCGATGAATCCATTGGTTAATTGAAAATCTACACAAGCAGTCAATTGTTTGGCTTCAATGTTTTGTTTCGCATTCTCAAGTGGCATCGGATTGATGTCACACGCAATCGCTTTTTGAATGAAGCCTTTTTGAAGCGCGTCGATGATGACAAAGCCATGGTCTGTACCGATGTCTAGTAAGGTATGAATGCCTTGTGTCAACCGACTCAACGTTTCGATGCGGGTCATTATTTTCTCGTTAAATTGAAATCTTTGAGTTTCTTTTGACGGCTTGGTTGTCTAAGTTTACGTAAAGCTTTCGATTCGATTTGACGGATACGTTCTCTAGTGACACCAAATTCTTTACCGACTTCTTCTAAGGTATGGGTTTTACCATCGAGTAGACCATAACGTAGTCTCAATACTTTTTCTTCACGGTCTGTCAAGGTTTCAAGTACTTCATCTAACGTACGTTTCACCATTTCTTGAACCGTATATTCGTAAGGGTTAAGTGCGGTAGGGTCGGAAATGAAATCACCCAACGATGAGTCTTCTTCTTCACCCACAGGCGCTTCCAATGAAATCGGTTCTTGCGCAATCTTTTGAATGGCTTGAACACGTTCAGCCGTGATGCCCATGCGTTCACCAATTTCTTCAGGAGATGGTTCACGAGACAATTCTTGAACCAATTGTCTTTGGATTCTAACCAATTTATTGATGGTTTCTACCATATGTACTGGAATACGAATGGTTCTGGCTTGGTCAGCCACCGCTCTGGTGATCGCTTGACGGATCCACCAAGTCGCATATGTGGAGAACTTAAACCCTTTTTCGTGGTCAAATTTATCGACAGCACGCATTAAGCCCATGTTACCTTCTTGGATGAGGTCTAAGAACAACATCCCTCTACCCACATATCGTTTCGCAATCGAAACGACCAAGCGGTAGTTGGCTTCAACCAAACGGTTTTTCGCATAAATCGCGTCTTCAACCATATTTTCAAGTTGAATACGTTCTTCTTCAGGGATTTCAACGTTGTCATTTTTCATGTCGTCCAATTGTTCTTGGGCGAAACGGCCATTGTTGACTCTAACCGCTAAATCGACTTCCTCATCACTGGTCAACAGTGGAATTCGGCCGATTTCTTTCAAATACATACGCACCGGGTCATCGACTTTGATCGACGATGGTAGTGATTCAATGTTCAATAATTCTTCTTCTTTGATGTCTTCAATTTCGAGGGATGATAAAGAGAGTTGATCAAAATCGATGTCTTCATCGAGGTCATCTTCCTCTTCTTCGAGTTCATCTGCAACCACTGGGGCTGGGATTTCAACTTCATCGATCAAATCTTCTTCGACTTCTAAGTTGATGATGTCGATGTCTTCATCAAGCAATGCTGCTTCAATCGCGAGGTAATCCGCAGACCCAAAAGGTGCGTGCTTGATGACATCGCTATAATTTACTTCGTTGTTATTCTTTTTGCCGAGTTTGATTAAATCAGCAATGACTTTTTCTAAATTCATGTGTGAACTCCTTATCATTTGAGCAATTTATGGGTTTGACGAAGTGTTGCCAAACTTTTCGAGATGATTTGTCGGATGCGTTCACGGGTTAAACCCATGAGATTTCCGATTTCTTCTAATGTGTAATACTTACCGTCGTGGAGACCAAAACGGTAACGCATGACTTGTTCATCTCTGGGTCCGAGTTGTTTTAATAGCGATGAAATGTGCTCTTTTTCTTTCATTGCCATATAGGACTCTTCTGGATTCATGACATTGGAGGCAATAAAGTCTGCCAACGTCGCATCCTCCTCAGTACCAACGGATTTATCAAGCGATACCACCTCTTGAGACAACTGCTCGTAAGAAGCCAGTTTTTCAAGGGTGATGCCCAACGCTTCCGCAACTTCCTCATCCGAAGGGTTTCGGTTGAGTTTGGATCTGAGTTCATTTTTAATCCTAACCATACGATTTAAGTTTTCCACCAGATGAACTGGGATGCGGATGGTCTTAGATTGTTTGGCAATCGCACGTGATATCGATTGTTTGATCCACCAGGTTGCGTAGGTAGAAAATCGATTGCCCATGCGATAATCAAATTTGTCTGCGGCTTTCATCAAGCCCATGGTACCCTCTTGAATGAGGTCCAACATTTCCATTTTACCATCGGATTTTTTCGCAATAGAGACGACCAATCTCAAGTTTGATAAAATCAGTCTATTCTTCGCTTCAACTGCAATGCCAATGGTTTTTTGACGTGCTGCTTCAAGGGTAGGATCGGATAAGACACCCAAGGCCATCGCTTCATGGCCCATGAATACTTTTTTAGTGATGTCTTTTTCTTCCTCAGGGGTCAATAATTTAATCTCGCCCATCTCTTTAAGATAGCGGTGATAATTGTCGGTTGGTTTATCCACCGACGTGTCAATGAGTTGAATATTTTCTTCCTCATACGTGATTTCATAACCCGCGTGGTCCAATGCACGTTTGATTTCATCGAATTCGTGGTCTTCTAATTCGGTCATTTCTAAAACGTCATTCAGTGGGACCTTCTTGGTTTCTTTATACGTGTTTAACAGATTTTCGATCCATTCAGATTGTGGGGTCATGGGTTCACCTTACCTTTTTGTTTGGAATTTTTAAGCTGTTTTAATCGTTCTGCAATTTGAACTTTGGTAAAAGCTTCATCCTCATTTTGGATGTCTTCACGCGCTTGGATGATTTCCTTTTCAAGGGTTACTTGTTGCATCACTTGAAGCAATTGAGAGACCGCTTCTTCCTTATAAATGGCGGCGATACGCCACGGTAACGACCCCATCACTTTGGTTTCGAAAGCTTCGAGCATCTCTGGTTTTAAAGACGCTTTGAATGTATCTAAATCAAATGCGGTATGCTCAGGGTAATACCCCAACATCAGACTACCACGCAATTTGAATAAATCCATATCGACGACATATTGTGTACCCAAAGTTTGATCGATCCGTTGGGCTTGATCAAAATCTTGAGTCATCGCGATGAAGAGTTGAATTTCAGCATCATGGAACTTTTTCAAGTTACGTTTGATGATTGGTTTTGGTTTTGGTAACAC
>JAEZHT010000060.1 GCA_023436805.1 Bacillota bacterium | reverse complement strand
ACATAAATCTGAAATGATTTTAACATAATTTCAAAGAAAAAGACCCATTCAATAATGAATGAATCTTTTGGTTTATCGATGTTTTTTAATCTTTCTATAAACGAAGAATCCGCCACTCAAAGCCACCATCGTACCAAGACCAATATACACCCATGTCAATGGTGTATTGGTTTCATTCGGATAATTGACAGCAATCCGACTTTGGTAACTGGTACCATCGACTTCATAGCTGTAATAGATGAATGCTTGATTGCGTTTAGATTGTAGGTGTTCTGTTTCATCTAATAATATCTTAATGTTCTTTGGAGAGACACCCGATTGTTGTAACTGATTCTCTAACCATGAAATAACCTCTTCTCTCGACATCTCATCATAAACATCGATGCTCAAGACATATTCTGTGGTATGAAAAATCGGCGCGGTATCATCAATGACATGCAAATGCACTGTCCGGAGTGTTTGATTGCCTGCAGCATCTGTACAACGCACATAAATGGTATGGTTCTTAATTAAAGTACCGTCATAGTCGGCTAAGTAAATATTGATTTTATTCGTAATATCCCCATCATGGTTATCAATCGCTGTATATAAACTCGTGATTTGTTCTAAGGTACGTGCGCCATCACTTAAATACGTGTAAATCACATCAGGACCGTAAATCATCGGTGGTTTGGTATCTGTGACACGGATTTGAATTGTTTTAGTCGCTTCATTCATGGATTCATCCTTTAAGCTTAAAACAATTTCATAGGTGCCAGTTTGGTGGGCATTATTTGTATAATTATCAGACAATACGGTAATGTTTGACGTACTCACCGCAGAGACGTTATCAGACACCGTTAATTGGTTCAAGATATCGTTTAAAACGAGTGGTGTGCCATGTTCAATTGTATAAAGTTCTATCCCTTGTATGATGGGTTTGGTTCGGTCAATGACTTTGACGACCATTTCAAAATAACTGGTGTTGGTCATCGCATCCACCGCTCTGTATTGAAGGATGAACTCCCCCAATTCCGGGTTCGATTCTTCATAGTCACCACCCATCAATTCCATTCGAATCGGTCCGCCTTTAGGATCACTCACGGAGAGCGTACTGCGGATTTCTGCTTCTAAGGCAGGGGCATCGATGTCGACCAAATAAACCCCAGAATAAACGATCGGTGCGTTAGAGACATAGTATTCAAATCCTGTGAATTGTGCATACGTACCTTCATACAACATAATATTATACCCCTGCATCGCCATCGCAGGGATGTCACGAAACAACAGCGTTTCTACCGAACTTACAAATGTATAATACCAACGCTCATTGACCAAATCGACGCTGATATCTTTGGTTTGACAGTTCACATTGACCTTCTCACAATGGGTAAAATAAGGGTATTCGTCTTGTGAGAAATTATCTACCCCAATGTAAGCCAAATCCATCACCAACGTATACGTGACATGCTTTTTGATTTTGATGTGGGTAAACATATCGATGTCTCTCGGGTCTGTGCGTTGCATATTTCTTAAATCCAAATAATTTTTACCGTAAGGTAGCCGTAAAGCATTTGAAGCATAATCACCCGCTTGAATCGAAATGGAACAAACGAGCATTAAAATAAGACTGCTTAAAATCCAAATTTTCTTCAAAAAAAATCACCTCTACATAATACGTACAGATGATGGTTGGGTATTTACTTTTTTATATTTCAACAAATAGTCGACACGGACTGCTGTCCGCTTCGATTTTCAAAGGTATGACATACGTTTTAAAACATTGATCCAATGGTAATAATTCAAAATTTGTGGCGTTTTCAACGATGAATATCCCTTGATTGAATAATAATTGATGGATTTCATAAGGGGCTTCATCGGGTGATGAACCTTCAATAACAACGACACGAATGGGTGATTTTAGGTTGTTTTTGACACAGTCTTTATCTAACAAATGTTTGGTTTCAACCAGTAAAATCGTTTCCCCTTGGTTTAAATAAGGGGCATTCGTAGTGACTTTTTTGCCTACCCCGATGAAGAAATCCAAGGGGTATTGTGACATATCTTTTTGTTTTAGAAGCATGTGTTTTGGTCCATCGATGTGTGTACCCGCATGCATGGTGGTTGTCCATAAATGATTTTCATAGCCATCCGCTTCGATGGTGGCGATGGCTTTTAAGGTTACTTCAGGATCTCCTGGGTATACTTCCATGCCATCTTTAATGGTCTTGGTAAGGTCTATCATCATATCATTTACTCGATAAATACTTATTAGAGATTTGATTGGCATCAAGGGCTTTTAGCATGATTTCAGCCGAGGTCTTGTTGGTTGCGAGCGGGATGGAAAATACGTCACATAAGCGTAACAAAGCTGATACATCCGGTTCATGGGGTTGTGCTGTCAAAGGGTCTCTTAAAAAGATGACCAAATCCAATTGGTTATCAGCGACCATGGACCCGATTTGTTGGTCACCACCCATCGGACCTGATTTCATTCGAATGATGGATAATCCAGTTTCTCCGATGATGAGTGTACCTGTGGTGCCTGTGGCATATAATGTATGCTTACTTAAAATGTCGCGATACTTTTTAGCTAAATCGATGATGTCTGGTTTTTTCTTGTCATGTGCAATGAGAGCAACGCGCATAAAATCACCTACCTTAATACCATTGTATCAGCAAATGTTTATTTATTTAAGCCATCTTTGAGCGCAATCAATAATTCACCTGAGGTATCGGTGCCATATTCCCAAAACATGATGCCGCCCAAACCTTTTTCAATGACATAATCGCTCTTTTCTTGAATCGAGCGTGGGTTATCATAGGATATAAATTCGGTCCCGTCGTTTTTCAATATATAAGGCAAGCCTGCACGTGTATCGTAAGCTTTGATGTAGTCATTGTTGTTTAAATAGCTTAAGACGATGTTGTTATAATACACAGACCCTGCATTGACCCAAGACCCAAAGGTTTGTGTACTTGAATTATAGGTTCTGGTTTGTTTGATGCCATAGAATGCGACACCAACGATGATTTTCTCATAATCAATGTTATAAGTCGATTTGAAATCTTTAACGGTTTCATCGATCGATGCTGTTGATAATGAACGTCCCGCTAGCAGCGTGGTGTTGTGGTAAGTGGTGGCACGGTATAAAGCATTTTGGTATTGACCGTTGCCGTTACTCATCCCGTAAGTCATCAGATTGATGTAATCGAGATAAACTTTTGAATTATTCAAATCATATCTTGGTGGTTGCCATATACCGCCAGTAATGGCTGTGGTTACCAAGTGGTTTGGGTTGTTCGCTTTAACTTTTTCATAAACCACTTTCATCAGTGCTGTGTATCTTGTTTTTTCAGCATCTGTTGGGGTCTCCCAATCGATATCGACGCCATCAAACCCATATTGGTTAATCATCGAAACGATGTTGTTGGCAAAGGTATTCACTAAAGAAGGGCTCGCAGCGATGGTACTCCAAGATGATTCTGGTGCAACCGACATGATGACCCAGTTACCATAAATTTTCGCTTTGGGCATGATGTATGTTTGAATGTTGCTTAAATACGTTTCTCCGTAAAGATTGCCTTGTCCATCTGCTGTGATGAATGCTGTATTGATGATGTCTAAGGTTTCGAAAAAAGCATCGTCCACCGTATTGTATCCACGGTAGATATAAGAGGATGCGATCGGGCCTTCAAGCGATTTGTATCCTGGTACCACCACTTCAAAGGTGAGGGTATCTTCTACTTCACCGGTGATGTTCGCGGTGAGAATCACCGTGGTGGTTTGATACGGACGTTTGTATAAACCGTTGTTCGAAATGACATCCGGATGGCTCGATGACCATTCTAAATTGAAGCCACTGAAAACTAAGGGTAACCCCACGCTTTCTTCTGTGAGTTCGGGTAAAACACTGTTTAAATAGGTTTCTAGTTCTGTCATGGTTTTTGAACCCCATTGTGCGATGTATGTGATGTTTTTCAATCCGTCGTTGGTGGTATAGGTTGGGTAATTTAAATAAGTTTTACCTTCATATAACCAACCTAGGAACCTGAAGCCTTCTTTGATTGGAACAGGTAATTTGGTTGCTTCTTTCAAATTCAATACAGGGTTTTGATATATTTCTGCTTCTGTATAAAATTTGACCTCCAATTCGCCCGTTGTATATGTGTTTGGGTCAACACTGAAATCGACGAATAACTTGGTATTGGCGTCTTGGGTATAAGCCATGATTTGGTTTAAACTTTCAGGATTGGATAATTGTTGGTGTGCCCCAATGATATAATCATAATTGGGTAGGGTTAGGTTCTCTACCGCCGCTGTCATGGGGTCTTTATATACGACTTCATACAATTGGGTAGATTCATTGAATAGGATGAACAGTTTATAAAACCAACGGAGCTTTGTGTTGTCATGATCGAAGAGCGATAACGTATCGCCACCCACGTCGTTTTTACTTTGAATGACCAAGGTGGAATCGGGCGTTAAAGTGGATAGGTAATCTACCCCCATGTGTCCACCGTTTAAATCAAGCGTGACTTCGACGGTTTGTAACCCTGGATTTTGACAGCCCCACAAGATCAAAAGCATGACAAATGTGGTGAAGGCTGGTATGATTTTTTTCATAAGATAGGCCTCTAAATTCTATAGTTTGGATGATTTTATTATATCATATTCGTTTAAGCCATTTTTTTATGGTACGAAAACTATTGCCAAGATGAAAGGATGATATGGATGTCTCAAAAATATGACGATCAAACGATTCAAAAAGCGTATGATTTCTATCAAAAAAGAGTTCAAGCTGATGGATTTTATGTAAGTATATCCTTTGAATCATTTTTGAATCATTCAATCAACCACCAACTGAACTTACACATGAATAACCATGAAATCGATGGGTTGTTACTCTATAGTTTGGTCGATAACCGCTGTTACATTGCTTATCTTTTAGGTTCAATAGAGGTTCAAAAAGACTTATTAATACAGCTTGAAACTGAACATTTAGATATGGGTATTCAGAGCATTTGGTGGTCATTTTATAACCCCATCAAAGTCCCGTTTTATGTAAAACATATATACATCCATGTGAATGCTCAAGGCGTACCTCTTGGTTCACCTGTGGTACAAGTATTGAAGTCACTTGGGTATGAAGAACACGCCATTCAAGATACCTATCACATCGATGTTTCATCATTCAATCATCTAGCATTCATCGAACAACAAACTCAAAAATTAAACAGTCAGGGCATTGAATTTAAGATGATTACTGGCCATTCAAATTTGGTAGATGGTTTCCTTAAAAGGTTGAATAACCCTGGATTTGTTTTAAGCATTCAACAAGGTATGGCTTATAATAAACCCATCCTTTATGTTTTAAAGAATGGCGTCATCCTGGGATTTACTGGTCCTGTTGGTGTGGCTGAAGATGGCCGTGGTACCTTTGGTGGAATTGAAGTATTGGATGAATTGAAAGGGTTAGGTGCGGGTAAGCTTTTATTCTTTAAATTGATTCAAATCTTTAAAGATATGGGATCAACCTACACGACACTATTTACTGGTAGAGATAACCCTGCACAGCACATTTACATGGCTGCTGGTGCAACCAAAGAACAATCCTTTCTTATGATGAAAAAAGAACTCTAGCGATAGAGTTCTTTCATTTTTAGATACGTTTGAGTGATTCTCTAATGTTACCATCGTGGTCAGATAAGATGTCTTTGATTTTATCTTTGTCTTCAATTTTCGACATAATGGCGAAGATGGCGTATTTAACAGAATCATACTTTTTGAGGTGTGTTACAGCGATTTCTTTGTCACACCCGGTGATGTCCATGACAATGGAGGTTGCTCTTGAAACCAACTTGTCGTTTGACATTTGAACGTCTACCATGAGGTTTTCATAGACTTTACCAATTTTAACCATGGAAGCGGTTGAAATCATATTCATGATGAGTTTTTGAGCAGTGCCTGATTTCATGCGGGTAGACCCTGTGAGTGGTTCTGCACCTGTGATGGCTTCGATTGGGTATTTCGCTGTGGCTGCGATGACGCTGTTTGAAGATGTGGTGATACAAGCGGTTTGACAACCCACTTCATTGGCATATTCGACTGCGCCTACAGCATACGGTGTACGTCCACTGGCAGTTACACCAATGATCACATCGTTTTCTGTGATTTTTTTACGCTTTAAATCTTTAATCGCCGCTTTTTTTGAATCTTCCACTTTTTCAATCGGATATCTCAAGGCCTTGTTTCCCCCTGCGATGATCCCAATTACCATATCTTTAGATACACCAAAGGTTGGTGGACATTCTGAAGCATCTAAGACGCCGAGTCGACCTGAAGTCCCTGCACCGACATAGATGAGACGACCACCTTTTTTAAAGGCTTGTGTCACCACATCGACCACATGGGCGATTTGATCGAGGGCTTTCTCAACAGCGATGGGTACCAATTTATCTTCTTTATTGATCATATTTAAGATTTCTTTGGTTGCGACCAAATCGATGTTTCTTGTGTTTTCGTTACGTTTTTCAGTACTGATTTTTCCGATGTCTACCATAGTTTTTACCCCTTTGTAAAGTGTTTGATCGCCAGATGATATGCCCCCTTGACGGGTTCTTCTGTGGTCTCTTCCATATCGAAAGACGGCATTCTGTCTTTAAGATACGCGATCATGGCTGTTTTGACGACTGGTGCCTGGAGCACAAATGAACCCCTAGGTGCAATCTTCACACGGTGTGGTTGAATGAATCTTTGATATGCGAGGTAAATTTGTTCCCCCAGCAATTCCCCTTCTTTTTTGTATAAAGAGAGGGTCAGTTCATCCCCTGATCTTGCCAATTCACCCATTTTCGGTGAAAGGCCTGCAATTTCGCTTTTGTTTTTGTTGTAGATATAAGCGATGATATCTGCTTCACTGTTGCCTTTGATTTCTTTAAGTAACAACTGAGATAAAGGACTGAATCCCAGATTGTGTTCACTTTCATAAATTAAATTTTTAAATGCACTGATGACGACATGATAGGCACTGCCTTCATCCCCTAAGAGATGACCATACCCACCAATGGTGTTGACGACATCATCCTTCAATGTGATGACGGCACTGCCTGTCCCACCAATCGCTAGGATGACCGCTTGATCTTTGGCTCTTTCCACCGAATATAAACCAATCATCGCGTCGGTATTGAGTCTAACTTCTGCGTTAAACAACTTAGATAAATAAGATTCAATCCCTTTGTCTTTCATTTTGGTTGCCCCAGCGATGCCGAGTTCAATCCAAAGTTCATACGATTTAGATGGGATTTTTTCGATGAGTTGTTTTATGGTCGATTCGATGTTTTTAAGTGCAGTTTGATCGTCAATCGAGAAGTTTGAAAATCCACCCAATGCCCGAGCGAGTTCTTGCCCAGCGATGTCATAGAGCACTGCGAGGGTTTTGGTGCCACCACCATCGATGCCAATGATGAATTTATCCATGAATGGGTAACCTGCCTTTCAGTGTCAAATGACCTTGTAAGTATTCGATGAGGATGGCCATCGAATTGGGTGTGTATTCGTATAAACAAACGTAGTTTTTGATGTCTGGATTGAAGTGTAAATCGTAAGGATTTCTCATCGCTACGACATAAACCTCAGGATGAATCGCTTGTAATTCAGATACCAATTTGAGTTGATTTTGATAGATGTTGCCATTGTATGTTGTGACCACCACTTGATCATATGCTTTTGCTTTTAACACAATTTCAGCGATGGTTTCATCGGTTGGATTGACAGGCATCAAATACCTTCCCAAGCTTGGTAACGCTTCTTTGATGGTTTTGGTAATCAAGTAATCCCCTTCAGTATCGTCTGCCCCTGAAGTGACTTGAGGAGAGACACCGATGAATAGTGTTTTACCTTGAGGTTGATAGGCTTGACCTTTGACCAGTGTGGCTGCGTTCCTCACAGTTTCAAGTGCGAATGCACGGTGTGTTTCATTGTTGACCACCGGTTCAATCCCGTTGAATGATCGATTCACGATGTGGGTATTTAAAAGGGCTTTGTATTTGAGTACTCTAGATACCCTTTCATCTAATATAGCCATCGGTAATTCACCGGATAATACCGCTGCCTTGAACCTTGAAAATGCTTGGATTTGCAAATCATAAGAATGACAAATACAAACCAAGTTTGCCCCAGCTTGAACAGCCATTAGGGAGGCTTCTACAGTGCTATAGGTATCTTGTACGGCTTTCATTTCCATGCCATCGGTCACGATGAGCCCTTCAAACTTCAATTCTTCTCTTAAGAAGTCTGTTAAACATTTTTTAGACAATGTGGCTGGCAGTCCACCTTCTGTAAATGCAGGAAAATCGATGTGTGATGTCATCAAAGCATGAATGCCAGTTTGAATGGCGTGTTTGAATGGCACCAATTCAATCTTTTCAAGTCTACTTCTGTCATAGCCTACCTTAGGTAGTGCTAAATGAGAGTCCAAATGGGTGTCGCCATGACCCGGGAAGTGTTTACCTGTGGCAAGTACATGTTTTTGTAACCCTTTGAAAAATACGGTAGCGTATTCCGATACCATCGTTGGATCATCCGAATAACTTCTCACACCAATGACTGGATTTTTCGGGTTATTGTTGACATCTAGGATGGGTGCTAAATTCATATTGATGCCCAAAGCATCCAATTCTTCCCCCATATATTCGCCATTTATTTGTGCATATTGAATGTCATGGGTGGCAGCGATGGTCATCGCGCCAGGAAAGAATGTAGCACCATTGAAAATGCGGGTAACCATTCCACCTTCTTGGTCGATAGAAATGAACATGGGTAACCTGAGGTGTTTGATGGCTTCTTGTTGTAAAGCTTGATTCAATTCGAAGAGTTGTTTGGGTGAAACACAGTTTCTCGCAAACAAAATCACATTGCCGAGTTTATATTTGACAATCATCTCTTTTGTTATGTCATCGAGGTGGTCTTTTTGGATGCCAAACATGAATAATTGGCCGATTTTCTCTTCCAAACTCAATTGTTTAATGTCATATATCATAGAGATGATACCTTTCTTTCATAGTCATGAACTGCTCTTTATCTGCTTTCATTTTGGCGAGTATCTCGTCCAAAGTGAGGGTCTTTTTTTCAATAAAATCCCCGCCCATCAACAAATTAAAGAATAGATTTTGACTTGTTTTTGGAGGTTGAATGAAACTGAATTCAGGGTGAATTTTTTCAATCACGTGGATCAAAATGACCCCTGTTTTGACAGGTTCAAATGCTTGTGTGTCGGTCACATACATTTCTAAACCTTCACACAACACATTGGCGTGTTTTGAAAATGTAGGTGTAAAGAAATGCTTTCTGAATGAGACGCCTTTTAAATCATATGGTTTTAAAGCTTCTAAAACTGCTTTGCTTTTAAACCATGGGGCACCAAAGATTTGAAATGGTTTGGTCGTACCTCTGCCTTCCGATAGATTGGTTCCTTCGAAATAACAAGTCGCCATATAAGCATAAATAGTATCAAAAGTAGGGATGTTCGGTGAAGGTAACACAAAAGGTACTTGGGTGTCTTTGAAATGCATACTTCTGTGGTACCCCGCCATAGGGATGACGGTGAGGTCGGCGTGGATATCGCCTAAATCATTGAAGTAATTGGCCAGTTCGCCAATGGTTAAACCATAGCGTTGTGGAATTGGGTAATACCCGACGAAGCTTCTAAAATTCAAATCTAATAGATTTCCTTCGACTTGCACACCACCTAGTGGGTTTGGTCTATCGAATACAACCATTTTTTTACCATACGTTTTGCACGCTTCTAGTGCGAACGCCATGGTATAAATGTACGTATAAAATCTGGCACCAACATCTTGAATATCGAAGCAGAGTATGTCGATATCTGACATCATCGCTTCGGTTGGTTTTCTGGTTTCACCATACAGTGAATAAACCATCGCGTTGGTTTCTGGGTCCACATAAGGGTCTAATTTAACCCCGGCTTGTACATTACCTCTAACGCCGTGTTCTGGGGAAAATAAGGCTACTAAAGTGGATACTTCATGGAGAATGTCTATCGTCGATTTGAAGTGTTGATCAACGCCCGTAGGGTTCGTAATGAGACCCACACGTTTACCTTCAAATAGCGATCGATATAGACCGATTTGCTCAATGCCTAATTTAATCACGACGATTCATCTCCTCTACAAAATCAACCACCACATCGGTGATTAAAACCATGACCATCAACCAACCACTCACACCGAATAAAACAAATAACATCGATGTAAATGAGGTTAATAATAAGAATAACAATAAAGCGGGTGTAAGTAACATAAATAATGTTCTTAAGATATACTTACCAGCCACATAAAAAGCCAATTTGATCGATGATTTGATACTCAAATTTGGATTGGTATAAACGATTGGTAACAAATAAAGCGATACCGAAAGCATCATCACCACAAAGAACAATGTGATGTAATACCCAGCTTGATAAAATAGATTCGCTGAGGTTTCTATCAGTTCTACATAATAAGTCATGTTCAGGTATCCCAAAAGAATGATGACACCCAGCACTAACCCCAACAAGAGTTTATGGAAAATCCGGTCTTTTAAGTGTTTGAAATATGTTCTGAATAACCCTTTTTCCTGTTTTCTCCAAAGGTCTCTTAAGGTGTTGTATCCCGTGGATAGCCCCAAAAAGAGCGTGATGATGGGTAAGATGGTTATGATGACCAACGTATTGATGATCACCAAACGCAATACCCAGTCACTGATTTGATTGATTTTTTGGAAAAAGGGTTTTTCTATGAACATATAAACTCCTAACCGACGATGCCGGTTCTTTCAATCGATTCAACAAATTGTTTTTGAACAAATAAATACATGATCAGTAGTGGCAACATCATGAGTAGCGCTGCAACGTTACTAATGAGTGCTAAGAACAGTGGATTTTCCCATACATCTTGTCCAACCAAATCCAACCCACCGGTATAGAATAGTTGGGCATACATATTTTCTGCAGCGTTTAATAGTCGCATTGTCAATAGTGGGAAATCAGCTGTCGATACTTCGAATATCTTGACATAATAAGCATCGTTCCATGCCCATACGAATGAGAATAGACCAACTGTAACCATCGCCCCACGGGCGTTTGGTAACATGACTGAGAAGAATATTCTAAATACACCTGCGCCATCGATTTGGGCAGACTCTTCAAGTTCTTTAGGTAACCCTGCGAAGAATTGTCTGAAGATGAAGATGAAAATCCCTGAACGAATACCCATACCCAATAGATTCATCAAATAAATGGAAGATTGTTTGCCAATCAATTGAAGGTCTCTGAAATATAAGTATTGTGAAAGTGATAACGCTTGTGGCGGAATGACAATGGTCAAGATGACCAAAATGAACAATACGTTCGTCACTTTGTTTTTAAGTCTTGAGAATGCATACCCTGCCAACGCGGTTGAGAACAACTGTAAAACCATAGAAATGAATGACATGGTTGCGGTATTGATAAGTGCATCTTTATAATCCAATACCAAGACAGCCAATTCCAAGTTTTTGAATGACCATATTTCAGGGATCCAAATAACCGCTGGATTATTCACATCTTCTGGGGCTCTTAATGCTTGAAGGATTTGCTGGATGGTTGGAAATAAAATAACAAAACACAAACCAATTAAAAATACATAGCGGAAAAATGACCCGAAAAACGCTTGGAAATCACGTTTTCTTTTCGCATTCAACTTTTGAGTAAAATACGTGTCTTTAATTTCAGTCTTCTTCTTTTCATAATATGTTTGGATTTTTTGGAGGACATTAGTTTTCATAGTGTGAACCTCCAATACCAAATATTTTCGCTAGTAAGAAGATGATGAGTAGGATGACAATGATGGATGCCACATACATCCATGACATCGCAGAGGATAAACCCCATTGTTGTTTATTGAGTTCATCGGAAATGATCCCTGAAACCGATGAGGTTAAGAAGGTATCGACCAAAGCATACACAGTCACTGTGATGATGTGTGGTGATACGTTTGGTAATGTGATCAGCCAGAACATCTCATAGGCAGTCGCGCCTTCAATCTTCGCCGCTTCATATAAATGTTTCGGTACTGATTGAATGGAAGCTAAGAACAGTAAGATGGGTACCCCTGCCAAAGCGAGGATGTCGTAAATACGACCAATCAAACCGCTGATGAATCCAACGATGACTTGATCTAGACCCGTTTGAACCAGGAAATATTCCAAATCAAACAGTTGACCAATGTTTTGTTGTTCCAAAATTTGTGTGATGATGTCACCACCACCGAGCGCTGTTGCGACCGCAGCTGAGTTTAGGATGACTGGGATGAAGAATATCGCTCTGACGACCGCTCTGCCTTTGAATTTCGCATTGAGCATAACGGCGATGAATAAGCTGAAAATGAGCAATACAGGTAAATTGATGACCACATCTGTGACGGTGTTGATGAGCTCCACTTTGAAACTACTTACAGTTGTCACATGGGTGTTCCAAGCATTTAAATAGTTTTCAATGCCAATAAATTCTAGTACGATTTCACCAACACGTGGGGTGAGTTTAAAGAACGAGTACAAGAACGATTGAATCAATGGCATACCAAATAAGAACACTATCCCAAGCATCCAAGGGAGTAAGAATACCATCGACCAAAACTGTTTTTGTTTATGATATTTGTTGATGTTTTTTGTCATCTTCATGGGTTTTTGGATATTTTGCATGTTAGTTACCCCCTACCACTTTATAATTCATGGCGAAGACGAATTGTCCTTGATAACTAACCGGCGTCAAGTTGTAATTGATGACGATTTCTAACCCATGGGCATAAGTGACTTTATAAACGTTCGGTGCGATGATTTCATGGTTAATCAAACGGCCTTGATGGATGCCAAGGTTGTCTAATTCAGCCTTTTGTGTTTGCATCAAATTCAACCAGTTTTTGTAATACGTTGAATTGAATTCATTGTATTCGGTATTGAGGAGTTCTCTAGAATCATCATAGGTCAATGTATACTTTAGATTAGACCCTGTTTCGATGGCTTTTAAGAAATTATACTCAATGCTTCTCGTGGAAATAATGTTGATTGAATTGCCTGCATAATCGACTAAACCTGACAATGCCAATTGTAATAGTGGCACTTGGTTGTCGATGATGGCGTACAATGTTGTATCGGTTGGTAAATCGGTGATGTAATTCGCATAAGGTATCGCGAACCCCATTGGATTTCTAAGCATTAAATTGCGATCGGAAGAAGCTAAAATCGCTTCTTGAAGACGTAATGCGTCTTGTTTAAAGATGATGTTGGTTTTATCATATGAACCCGTTAAGTAATTACCTAACATGGATAAATCCAAATAGTCATGTTTAAAATCTTTCGCCATTTTGTTGTAGATGGCTTGGTAATATTGTGGGTTCACGATGTAATCTGCATCGCTGTGCGGATACATGGTTTCCGAGTATGGTAACCCTGTTGGAAAATGATATTCGTATAAGAATGCATTGTTCCCTGTGATGCGTTTCGCAGTATATGTATATTGGTCTGAAAAACGACGGTAATCATTGACAGTCAATAGTTTAACTGATGCATACACTGGAATAGCATCCGCTTCTAATGCATTGACCATACGTTTGAATCCAGACCCGTCACCCAGTACACGTTCGATATTGATGTTGGTTTCAATGCTTTGAGACAATCCACCATTGAACATCCCCGTGTAGATGACATTGATATCATCGATATCTAAGTCTTGCATCTGTGAAATGATTTTTTGGGCTTGTTTAAATGTGGTCAATGAACGGGTGGATGAATAAGGGATCCCTAAGAAAAATTCTTTCTTGTCGTAAGCCCCTAAAAATTCTGCTGTAATAATCGTTTGATTGGTTGAATCTGCAAGTGTTAAACCATACGTATCCATCAAGTGGTTTCTGTAACTTTCAGCGACACCAACATATGAGTTTTTAACGCCCGTTAAGAACTCATAAGACACGATAAAGTCAGTACGGACAATTGGTTTTGTCCACAAAGTAATGCCATGAGGTACAGATGGGGTACCTAAAGTAATGGCTTCCGATTCTCTTAAGTTGAAAGATACGAACACGTTATTATAAGAATCGATACGACCCGATACGTCGGCGTTGATGGTTGCCATAGCATCCCCAGCTGTGATGATGCCAGCGAATCCACCATTTTCTTTCACCATACCAAAGACAGGGATGGTGATGTCTTGTTGTTGTTCTCTCATTTTGAATGGGAGTAATGCCAAATCTTGGCCATATAAACGTTTACGGTATGGGTTTTGATAGTATTTGCCATTATTAAAATTCATAATCGCACCAGTACCATCAGGTAAGACGATATAACCTTCGGTTGGGACACCAGCAACTTCGGAAATGGCTGTTCCAAACATCGGGTATAAAGCGATACTTGAGATTCTCGAACCACCAAACTCTTGAAGCGTGTTTCTCATGATGGCCGTTTCGATGCCTTTGTCTGTTAATTTAACTTCAATGCCAATTTGGAAACGGATTTTTTCGTATTCTTCCGTATAACCATAACCAAAGTTTTCTTCGATGGCACGTTCACGGGTATAGCCGAGTTTGCCATAGAAAATATCATAAAGACGGTTGATGACTAAACGGCTCATCGTTTCATAACGGGCAATTTCATATAAGCCTGTAGCTTCATCGAATTTGGTATAAGCGATTTGTTCCAAGATTGAGCGGTCTTCGAGTGTTTCCATGGTTTCTTTTGGTAAAAACTTAGGGAAGAATAGATAGTCAACTTCTAAGTCTTCTAACATGTAAAGCACTTGGAAACCGTCGGCTAAGTATTTAATTTTGTACGTGCGTTGTCCAGCAGCTGAAAGTTTACTTTCCGGGTGGTTAATGGCGAATTTATAGTTATTGATGGTAGTCAATGAACCATTCGCATCCACATATTGGACTTCCAAAGTGGCTTTTTGTTTTTCAACGGCAGTTGGTGTGATCTTACCGGATTCCGCTTCCCATGGGTCTGGGATGGACGGGTTAGATTGCCAAACTTCACCGTTACGTTTGTCGATGACTTTGAAATAGGTATTGTTTTCGTTTATATACAACTCAAAATGTGTATTTGAAGCGACCAATTTATTTGAATCTGTCAAATTAGCCCCATCGATGAAGCCCGCTTCATCGTAGGCAATCAATTCAGGGTATTGAATGTTCGCCGCTTTGAGTTTAAATGCGACTTGATAAGTCACGATGCCGATTGAAATGATGAGGATGCCAATCCATATTTTTAGTTTCATATCGATCGCCTCCTAATATCTCAACGATATTTCATTGTAAATGGAAGCTACAAATGAAATAAACTGTTGGATTAAATCAAAGAATAATAACCCTAAAAACATCAATACCGCCATCGCGACGAATGTCGCTAAGAACGCTAAGATGGTTTTGAATAGGCCATAATTGTGAATGTTTAAAATACCCATGAATAACATCCAACCAGCTGCGACATAGGATATCGCTACAGCTAAGGTATAAAATGCCATTTCTTCTAGGGTTAAAAAATTGGAAATGATGACGGCTGGGAACCCAACAATGATGATTGGGAACAAGGCATAGCCTGTGACCATGAGGATTTCTTTGTATTTGCCTTTACCTTCCATCAATGTCGTCACTGACCAGTTGGCAGCGGTGAATATCCCAATCAACAAGATGACTGAGAAAATTTCTTCCAATGAGTTTAACAACATTGGGTTACGGTTATTGATGAGTGGTCCTTCGTATTGATACGTGAAGATTCGAAGGAAAGCGAATAACAAGATGAATGTAATGGCTACACTCATTTTGCCTTTTTCATAACGTTTGAATTCTTCATACCCATCGAATGGGTGAAATAAAACATACTTAGGGAAGCTGAGGTAGTTTTCCTTAAAAGCACTGAACTTAGTCTTCATATAGGACATGACCTCCACTTCTGATGGTCTTGCGAATCTTGATATACACGAATAAACCAGCCAAAGTGACCGTACCACCCATGATCCAACCGAAGTTGTCTCTTAAGATTTGATTGCGGTAGCCTTTGAATGCTTTGGAGTAATAAAAATCATCGTGACCCAATTTAAAATATGTCATGGCTTCTTTGAATTCGCCACGTCTAAGCAAGTATTTTCCAATGCCATTGTAGGAGACTTCGTAGTTGGTATTTAAGACCAATACCTCTCTCCAAATCTCTGCGGCTTCATCGTATAAACCTTCATCTTGTAACGAAACCGCTTGATTGACTGCTCGACCAAAATCGGTCAATCGATAGACGATGACGGTTCTGGTTTTACGGTCTAAGACCATGATGTCATCGTTCAAATAAGCGATGGCAACCCCTTCGGTAAACTTATCACTTTGTTGACCTTCGGCACTGTTGATGTATAACAAGTTGCCTTCATTGTCATAGGTGAATAAGCGTGAACGTTTTTGGTCTAAAACAGTATAAATACCATGCTTGGTATAAGCGATGTCTTGTAATAAAGATGGTCCTGTAAGGACATATTTGTTGCCACCTTCAAGGTAATGGATGTCCCCCATTGGTGGGAAATACCCACGTTTTTTAATGACGTCAATACCTTTAGGGTTAATCAATTGAATGGTATTTTGAGCGTTATTTTCACTTGGTTTAGACGTTGCATAAATGAAGCTTTCTGGGTTTAAAACAATGTTCGTATATTCTGTGGGTAAGAATAGTTTTAACTGTGCCAGTTGAGCTTCTGTCATCATGCTTCTTCTAAATATTTCATATGGTGTCATCTTGATTGGGTTGACGCCAGTGAAACGATTGAAATCGCCATTAGAAGATAGCTCAATGATGCCTTCATAGACGTTTTTCGCAACCACATACATGCGTTCTGTCGCATCCACTGTGATTTTGATTGGTTCGAAATTTAGTTCATCAAACGTTGGGTCGTCAACTGTATCGAAAATATCTACAACTTCGAAATCCCGATTCATTTTGACGATACGTTTATTGCCTGTGTCAGCCACATAAATGGCATTGGATGTTACTTCTAATCCAAAAGCACCTTTGAGGGTAGTGCTGGTTTCTATGAAATCAGGGTCTTGTTTGTCGAGAAAACTTTGAGTATACGGGAAGTCATTGATGACATCCACTTTCTCAAATTGTGAATTCACAACAACAATCGCGTTTTCAGTAGAATCCACAATGTAGATCAAATCTTCAAAGACAACCATGTCTTCAGGTGTGGATAACTTCGTCCCTAAAGTTTGCGCGTTGAAATACGCGGCAAACGTCATGCCGGGTGCGGAGTGAATGACTTCATTATAATAAGAGTAATTATAAGAAACCGATGAAATTTGCAATGGTAAGGTGAATAACAGGGTGAAAAATGCGAATATTTTCATGTGTATCCTCCTTATTTCATGCCTGAATGGCTAAATGTTTCAACAATTCTAGACTGTGAAATCATAAAGAATGTGACTGGAACAATCATCATGATGAATGCGACTGCAGCGATGGTACCTGCACGTTCAATCGACCCTTGGGCGATTTGTCGTAACGCGTAGGATACCGGCTTGTATTCTTCTGAAAATATGAACGCGCCACCATCGGTCGTCCAAAGTCTTTGGAACAACAAGATGACGAGTGTCAACCACGCGGGTTTAACCAGTGGCATGACGATTTGGAAGAATATGCGATACTCACTTGCACCGTCAATTTTCGCCGATTCGATCAATTCATCGGGGATTTGGGTCATGAATTGTTTCATGAGGTAAAGCCCTAAAGATGAGGCGATGGCTGGTAAAATGATGGCGAATGGTGTATCAACCAATCCGATGCTAGAAATGATGATGTAGTTTGGTGTCGCGGTAACTTGTGGGGCGAACATCAAGGAGTAAACGACCAATGTGAAGAAAATCGTTTTGCCTGGAAATTTATATTTCGCCAAAGGATACGCCGCCATCGAAGCGATGATGACGTGGCCCACAGTCCCGGTCAATGTGATGAAAATGGTATTGAAGAAATATCTCGAGAATGGAATCCATGAGTTTTCCATCAATTCAGATAAATCTCTAAAATTATCAAATGTGATATTTCTTGGTAATAATGTTGGTGGAAACTTAAACAATTCATCGAGTGGTTTGAACGCATTCGAGATGGTCATGATGAGTGGGTATGCACTGAATACCCCAAATATCATCAATAAAGTCATCAAGAAGATGTCCCCACCTAAAGAACGATTGAGTTTACGGGTGGCTTTGATTTTAAGTTTATGCGCCATCTTAATCACCCAACTTTCTTAAGAAGCCTCGAACGAATAAGTTCGCGCTCATCATGATGAGGAATAAGATCGTAGCGATCGCACTGGCGTAACCCAAATCAAATCGGGTGGAACCATAGTCAATCAAGTGTGTCACAATGGTATGACCTGCATACTGTACCGATGGGAACCCCACCAGTTGCATCGACACTTCTGCAATCGCCAAACTGGTGGTGATTTGCATGACAGCACCGAACAACAATTGTGGTTTCATACTTGGTAAAGTGATGTACCAAAGTTCTTGCCAACGGTTACGGATACCATCAATTGCGCCAGCTTCATACAATGTCTTATCGACACTTTGAAGACCCGCGATGAAGGATAAGAAAGATACCCCTAAAGACAACCATAATTGAACAATGATGATGACCAACATGATGTAATCTGGGTTTTTTAACCATAAAATCGGATTATCGATGAACCCATAACGAATCAAAAATGCGTTCGCATAGCCATGGATATCACCTGAGAATATGATTAGCCACATCAAGTAAGCATTACCGGATATGGATGGTGCGTAGAAAATCAATGTCATGAAAGCCCTGACTTTTGGTCTGAGTTCGTTGATTAACCAAGCGAACACGAAAGCCATCATGTAACTCACTGGGCCAGTAACCACAGCGAGGATGAGTGTGTTTTTGATGGCGATGATAAACTCATCGTCATAAAGTAATAATTTTAGATAATTGTCTAACCCGATGAATCTTGGGGTTTCCAATAAGTTATAGTAGCTAAAACTGATGCCTAACGACATGAACACCGGTATGACGGTAAAGGTGAAAAATAAGAGTGCATACGGTGCCATTAAAATGTATAAATGTTTGTGTTTCTTGATTTCCATTTTAAGGAGTTGTCGTTTTGTGTATTTTGGTTTTGTTTTCAATGCTGATTGCACAATAGACCTCCTTAATCTAGTCCGAATTCGTTTCGTTTCTTCGTTATTTCTTCATTGATGATTTGTACATAATCGTAAATCGTTTCCCGAGGGTTGGCATTGTCATTGATGACCAATCTCAAGGCGTTGTCTAAGTGTCTACCTGTCATGTAGCCACCTGGTACTTCAGGAATACCTCGAACCCAAACCCACGTATCCATGAGTTTATTGTATTCAGATACGGTCCATGGGAGTTGTGACATCGCGTCCACATTGGCGGTTGGGTAACGGGCTGCTGCCCCTAAGATACCTTCCATTTCACGACCGAAACGCACTTGTGTTTCTGTCGAAGTCCACCATTTGAGGTACTCCCAAGATGCGGTCTTCTTTTTGGATTGTTCCAAAATCATGACGCCTGTCCCTGAAGATACGGTTTCTCTACGAATGATGGGTTGACCTAGATTATCAAAATCCGCTGTCCCAGGGATGGAAACAAAATTCCATTTACCTTTGATTTCTGGGGCGAATACCGCGAGGGTATTGTAGGTGTTGTAATAGGTGATACCGATTGGCATTTGTCCACTTCTAAAGCGGTTGATGAAGTTGGCTTCGACAGGGAATGAATAATCGGTATAAAACTTAGTCCATGTCTCAAATACCGCCGGTCCTCTACCTTCGTTGAAGCCTGATTTCGAGTTACCATCAACATAGAATTCACCATCGTTTTGATAGAACATCGATGAGAATACTGGGTTTGCAGGTAAGTTGGCAACATTACCAGCCGAGGCTGGAATTGGTAAGTAAAATTCTAAGTTGTGTTTTTGTAAGTCCGGTACCAATTGAATGACATCTGTCCAAGTTTGTGGGACATTAAAACCCATCTCTTCAAATATGTCAGTACGGTAGAACATCATTAAGAACGTTTGTTGTTCAGGTAAAGCATAGACACCATCGGTATATTCATATGGGGTGAATGCACTGTCCATGAAACGTTCGCTAATCGTATTAAAATCTTCAAAATTGGATAAATCATAAGCTGCATTACGCATCGCATAATTCACAGGTACACTGTGGTCAACACCCATGGCGACATCCGGTCCTCGACCTGATAAGGTAGCAGGCAATAACACCGCACCATTCACCAGTTTGAGGTCGACTTGAATGCCATATTGTGGGGTAAAGGATTCGTCAATCAATTTTCTTAAAATGTTGGCTTGGTCTTTACCAATCGACAACCACACTTCAATCGTTTCACTGCTACCCGTAGTGGTTTTGCCTACCGCTGAGTAATCCGTTAAGAAGGAAGCGAAGAATGCTCTTGTGCTATACCATAAACTTTCCAGCACACTGGCTTTGGCTTTTGGTAGTTTCGCATCCGGTTGATGGATGACGAAATAATCAATTTCTAATGGTTGTGCATCGAGTAACGTAATGAGTGTCCCTAAGGCTGATATGTTGGAGTTATATGCCGATAGTTTACGATGGATTTCGCGTGGTTTTTTCACGAAATCATCGAGCTGTATAAGCATCGTATCGAGGATACCTGTCTTTTCGGATGTAGAGCCTGAGATTTCAATCAAGGCTTTACGGACATTTCTTAGTGTGGTACGTTCAGCTTGGAGACGACCGACCAAATTCGGGATACGTTCGGTCAATTGATAGTCTCTATATTGGTCAGGTTCTGGTCCTGTATAGACCAAAATCTCACGGTAAATCTTATTGAGGTTCGCAATCGAATTTTGAATTTCATCGATTAAAATACCATATTGAGCCAAGGATACTTCCATGGTAATTTCATGGGTACCTGCTTCTAGATAAAACAAGTATGCTTCTCTTTTGTTACCCAAGGTTTGGATACGCCAGTCGTTACTGTGTTTAAATTCATAGTTTCTAAGTTCTTCAAATGGGATGACACCATCGATGTAGATGTTTCTACCGACATTGACCCCACTCGCGATTTTTTGTTTAACGCGTAAGGATAAATTGTACAAACCATCGGCTTCTACTTCGAATGACCAAGTGATTTTATCACCAGAAATACGCCAGTTATTACCGCCAATGGTATTTAAAATAATCTTGCTTGGGTCTGACATCATTGTCAAGCTGCTGGTACGGTCATTCATTGGGTAAAGCGTTGGTGCTGTGGTATATAGCGCTTCTTCCGCTTGAATGATTTGATTGGATTGATCCGCAACAGTATACCCTGCTTGATCATAGCTTGCTTTCACTTCAGCATATGTCGATAAAGGTGTGACTGAAGTTATCCTTAACTGACCAATCACCATCGGTTCTCTCACCGATTCAAAGGTGATGGTATTTGAACCCGCTTGTAAATATAATTCATAAGGTTCTGTGATGTAGCCTACAGCGTCTTTGATGTAGGTTTGTTGCCACTGCGGTATTTCGACTTGTGAAGGGCGAATATCATTGCCAAAGATGTCTTTCTTAACGGCTTCTTTAGCACCCCAAACACGGTGGAATACAATATTTTCTAATCCTTTAAATGGGACAACATCATTGATCAATACTTTTCTTTCGATATTGGATGACTTGCCTTCATATGGGTAATACTGTACTAAAACATGATAAAAGCCTGACTCATTCACACTAAATTCATAGGTGACTGATCCAGTTTCTTCAGTAAGTAAGACATTCGATATCCCTTCATAACTGTTCAAAATTTGTTGGTTACCGACCATCGTATCGTATTGTGAACCAGGGATGACCACATCGGGCATGACTGGATAATTTTCAACTTTAGTGGATTTGTATTGATAATAATCTGAATTTTTGCCATAGAGCTCGGAGTCCGTCACTGTGATATGGCTTGTGTTGAATGACAATGGACTCTGGCGATTGGCTAGCCAGGCATAATCAAGTAAACTGTAGATTAAAAACAAAAACACAGCTGATAATGTAATGATTAAACCTTTTTTCAAAATAACACCCCTTTGATAAGGTGCCCTCTCCCCAACGAGGAGAGGGCTTTTATCATATATTTATTACGAATTAAAGTATGCTTCTAATGCTGCATCATAGGTTGGTTTGATACCATCCATGAGTGTTCTTGCGTTACCTTCACGAACAGCTAAGTTGACATTTCTTCTCCAACCTTGTTCGCTATAAGCACTGATACCAAGTGCATTGATGAGTTCTAGATATACTTTGTCATACACTTCAAGATACGCTTCAACATAGATTTCTTTGTCGAACTTAGTCATTAAAGTTAATTCAAAGTCGGATTCAAGTTCTGCATCGGTTCTCCATAATTGAAGTTCATTCCATACTTGGAAGACCAATGCTTCTTTCGCAGCGCTCATACCGGATGCGACATGGTATACAGCTACACCACTGACTGGTGAAGTATATGCGCCTGTGAATGAATCTGCTTTAGGGAATGGGACAAATCCCAATTCAAATGGTAGACCACCCCAACGGTTCGGTGCAGTAACAAACCATAAATTACCTGGATGCATCGCAACTTTACCAGCTTGCCATAGTGGTGAACCCGCATCGTATTGTGGTGCAGTTTCAAATAATCCTTGGGTATATAAACTGTTTAAGAAATCATAGGTTTGTAGCGCTGGATTTTGAGCAAATGCAACCCTTTGGGTCACACTGTTGATGAGTGTACCACCATTGAGTGGAATCATCGATTCAGCGTAAGCCGATGGCATACCGCCTAAAGGGAACATTTCTTCTTGACCATTGGCCATCAATGTTTTCACTTGAACAGCCCATTGTTCAAATCTAGTCCATGTCCATTGACCGTCTAGATAAAGTTGAGTAGGGTTAGCAACACCAAGATTCGCTACCAAGTCTGCATTGTAATATAAGCCCGAGTCTACGGTAAGATTACCTTCATTAAATGCCCAAAGTTGTCCTTGGAAAGTGGATACTTTTTGATAACTTTGATGAATCTTGTTGCCTGTGGTAGCCATATATTTATCGATTGGTACAATGGCTTCTGCTTTTGCTAAGGCTTGAATCCAGTCAGACGTTGACCAATAAATGTCTGCCAAGTGATTGTTGGAAACAGACGCTTGAATGATTGCATTGACACGGTCTGGTCCCCATGGGGCATTGGCTGGGTAAGGTTTGTATTCAACGATGACGTTGAGTTCAGCTTCCACTTGACGTTGTAATGCTTGTCTTTCTTGTTGTCTTGTACCAGTAAAATCGGCATGGAATGGGTCAACTTCATAAGGTGCCCCGTGCATAATGACGATTTTGGTTGGTGCAACCGCTTGTCCTTGAACGGTGACTTTTCGTGTGACGGTGACTTCTTTACCATCACTACCAGTCACTTTATATGTGAGTGTGTAAACCGCTGGTGCATTGGTGTTGACTGTACCTGTCACAGTGATGTTGGTAATCGGACCATCAACGCTGTCGGTAGCTGTCACGCCAGTGAGCGGATTAAAGGTATCTCCTACTGTAATTGTGATGTCTGTCGCGCCACTAATACTTGCTGTAGCGGGCTCGTTGCCACCACCGCCATTGCCACATGCTGCAAGCACGATAGCGAAGACTAAAAGTAAAATGCTTAAAAATACTTTTCTCATTTTATCTCCCTTTCTCTATTGAGATTTTCATTGTTTTTAAAAGTTCCCTTACATATATGTAAGCACTTTTATACACTATCATTATACTATGTCTTGGATTCGTTTTTTTCGACAACCGTGTTATTTTCGTATTAAAAAAATTATTTTCACACATAAAAAAGAAAGTTCCTATTTAAAGGAACTTTCAATGGTTTACTTTTTTACGTTTATGGACGTTTTCTCAAGATGATGAATGCTGCAGCAAACGCTACAACTGAAGAGCTTAGAGAGATCGCAATAGTCGCTGCCATGGAGGTACCAACTTGGTCTTCTTTACCTTCGATTAAGTCTTGAATTTGTTCAAGAGTCAATGTGTTTTCATTGATATAATCGATGATTTCTTGTTCTTTATCATCTAATTTTTCATCGATTTGTTCATCGACGATTTCTGGTGTTACAGGTTTAGCTACAACAACAACACTGAATGTCACTGTGGATGCATTACCTGCTTGGTCTTCAGCAACAACTTCGACATTATATGTGCCAGGATTGTTGACATTTAAACCACCATTTTGTGATACATAGATAACAACATCTGCTCTTGCATCGTGGTTATCGATAGCGATGACGTTAGATAAAATAGCTTCATTCGCACTTGCGAAATCGCCGGCTTCAAACTTGAAGTTTTCATTGACTACAACAAGTTCAGGGGCAGTCTTATCATCGATGGTTAATGTGTATGAAGCGGTCTTCACGATGTCTGTATCGAAATCAGGAATACCAGCGACAAACTCAGTCTTAGAAACTGGATCATCATACACGATGGTTCTTGCTAATTCATATTCAGTAGCCTTATTTACACCAACGATAACGATGAATCCGTTCGCTTCAAGGGTTAGACCAGCCAACCAAGCGTCGAACATACCGGATGCGTTTGCAGGTGTATTTGTACCGTTAACGTCTACTAAATCCCAAGTTCTTCTGTTGATGGTTCTGATGACAGTACCGTCACCAGCAACTTCAATAATTACACCGGCAGAACCCCATGAGAATGTGGAAGTCTTGAGTGTAGTCACGTCTGTCCAAATGGAAATATCGTTTGCGACGTTAGCTAATTGAACATTGGTCTTGGTAATTTCGTATGTGCTACCTTTAAATGTAACAGTTGCTGGGGCATCTGGTACACCTGGAATGTGAACATGGTGAGTGAATTGTAAGTTGATTTGATATACGCCAGCTTTTGGAGCATAGAAGTTGAATCCTGCTGGGTAAGTAACTTGGATGGTGTTGGTAATGTCATTGCCATAACCGTCATCTGCAGTGATGCCTTGCAATACATTCACATATTGACCTTCATCAGAGAATCTGTTAACAACACCAGCAAATTTCGGAGGCATAACACCGACAACGATGTCTGCTTCAACAACTGTTTCGCCACCAAGGGTTGTTTCAGCGATGAATTTAGCTTTATAACCAGCACCGAATACGGATGAGTCTACTGCAGTAACAGCAGCACTCTTGGTGTATACCATAGCAACTTCATCATAAGTGAAATCGATGGTTTGTAATAGGGTTTCGCCTGTTTCATTCCAAATTTCAACTTGATAGTCTAATTTTTCAGTTAAGTTTTGAATCTTGTCTTGTGCATCAAACATGTTGACCCATGACGCTTCAACGGTTAATGGAAGATCAAAGGATGATTGATAGTCAACGACGATATTGACACCTGCGGTTGAGTTATCATCGTCTAATGCGGTGATACCAGTAAATGTAGGTGCTTGGTGTGTATAAACGATTTCAGCGTTTGCTGTTGCAGCATTTGCCAATAATCCTGGTAAAGTCTTGATAAAGTCAGTGGTCTTAGCGTTTAGAGTACCTCTATCGTTTGTACCAAAGCTGACAGTTGTCCAACCTGCAGGAATAGTAACATTGTTAGGGTCGCCAGTAACGATGGTTGACCATTTTTCTTTGTCTAATTCTGTTGTAGTATCTACGTCAGCGTGTGTCCAAGTGATGTATTTGAGTGGTTCAAGTTTGTAACCTTGAGGGTCAGTTGCATCAATCTTCATACGAACGTGTGCAATTCTAGTAGTTGCAGGTTTTGGATCTGCTGCATCATACGCTGTTTTTTCTTCAGCGGTTGCTAAACGCCATTCTGGTGCTTCAACGGTGCCATCATTAAAAATGTAGTATGTGAAGATTTGGTCTTCAACCATTTGTAATTTACCGGAAGCATCAAAATATGTCCAAATTCTTTGAACAACAGATGTTAAGTCTGCTCTACCATTGGCTGTGGATAGAATGACTGGAGAATCGGTGTCATTGATAATCATCGAAGCGAACGCATTATATTGCAATGTGTTCATTTCGGTTGCACTGATAAATCCATCTGAGTTTGCATCGTTGAAATCTTTGGCATAACGTACGCCACCTCTAACGAAGTGGTAACGGTGTCCGCCGAATTCTAAATCCCAGAATGAATCACCTAATTTTAACTGAGTACATGAATTCTCAGCCAGTAAACATGCTTCTTGATCGTATGGGAACAGATCAACAAGGTCGCCCTCTGCGGCATTCATGCCAAATGGAGCAATCGCTAGTCCAAAGACTAACATTAGAAACATCAATACTTTTTTCATTTTTCCTCCTGTGTGAATCTTTGTATATTCTAGATTCATTTTATGAACTATTGTAAGCGCTGTCAACGTGAAATTTGGGATTTATCACATTTTCAGGTTATTCTTACGGCTTTTGATTTTTTTTTTCAAAACCGTGATAATCCATTAGTGCACTGTGCCTGGTAAGTATGTATAGAATGTGCGCGATGTAGACACGTTATTAAGCGTAACGGTCACGGTATAACTTACAGTCATCGCACGGTCAGGCATTTGAATGACGCGGCCGGTATGATCGACATAATCTGGGAAATCAGACACGAATTCAATGTGTGCATCCCCACGTAAGTGTTCGACTTTGTACTCATATTCCGCAAGTTCTTCAAAGAGTGGGACGAGTCCACCACGAATCATCGATTGTGGACAAATCTTACCAGAGAAGTCTTGGTGGTAAGCCAATTGTGTGAGTGGTAAATTGTATTGTCTCATGAGTTGTGCTGATAATTTAGCGGTACGTTGCCATACACGATAGTTATCGCCATCTTGAGCTACGGATGTTTCGATACCAATACCATTACGGTTTCCCCCACCGAAATAAACACCATTCTTGGTTGGTAAGGTTGAACCATCACCGGCATGGTAGGCGATTTCATCGAGTGGTACGTGTTGATATAAAGCCTTATCATCCATGGTGAAGTGCCATGAAGTATTGAGGATTGTGCCTGCTTGGGCAGCATTCCATAAATAATTCGCATGCGAGAGCGCACCGGCACCAGGGGCAGTATTGGCGGTTTCATGCACTACGATCCAAAACACATAGTCTGAGTTATACACTGGTACACCTTCTGGATGGGCAGGTTTCTTAATGCCTGGACGAATACCAGAAGAAATTGGTAACATCTTGGATGTATTGATGGTTAAATCGGCGAATAAATAACGCGAGACGCTTTCGTATTTATAATCGACGTAGTTAAATCCGGTGCCATATACCAACCATTCGTGTGGTGTCGAATAACTGACCATGGATAATGTCAATAAGTCCATTAAGTCGCCATCATTGAGCGATGAATAGACTTGTACTGTGTATTCTTGGTAAACATTCATGTCTTCTTGAAGTTCAACACGGATGACCACTGTGCCTGGTTGTAAAGTGGTTACCAAACCGGTTTGATCCACGGTGGCTTTTTCAATGTCACTTGATGTCCACAACATCGGTTTATCGGCGTAATCATAAGGGAATGGGGTCGCTTTAAGCTTTAATGTATCCCCCACCAATAAGTTGTTTTTCGGTGTGGTGGTTTCAATTTCGATACCTGGGTGGGTTGTGATGGTAAATGTCACGGTTCCCTTCACATTGAAGTCTACTGTAGAACGTAAAGTGATGGTTACTTCGCCACTCTTGACTGCGTTGACTTGACCATTTTGGACGGTCGCTACGTTCGGATTGGAGGTGATCCAACCCAAACGGTTGGTTGGCATATCGAGTGGTAACAATTCAAAGTTGATCTTATATTGTTCCCCAATCATCATTTCATCGATTGGGTTGGTAATCACGATCAACGCTGGAATGAGTGGGTTATAGGATGCTTCTTGAACCACAGCTGTGGCTTGTCCATAGAATCCCCTCAATTGGTGTTCAGTGATGTTTGTAAATTGGCTCATCACTGGGGTTTCACTGCCCCAATAATTCAATGTGAAATCCACATTGGATTCGGTAGATTGAAACGCGTTGATGGTCGAATTCGATACCTTATTGAATCTGAAGAAAGCTTTCAATGTAAAACTGTTGTTATTGAAAATATTCATATGCACAGCTTCTGTGGTACCTGAGATGGTATTCCAAAGCATTTCTATTGAACCATTTGACACCAGTTCATTTTCAGAATTGACAGTGATACCATACTTCACATCTGTCATGGTGTTTTGTTTAATCAGCAATAGACCGCCACGATAATGGGTAACTTTAATGGCGTCAAAGGCGAAATTCGTAAATGTGTTATTGGAGATTTCTAGGGTTTCAACATTTTCTAAAACAATTGCGGATGTCGTGAGTTCAATAAACGCACTGTTTTGAATTTTGAGGTTTTTTACTGGACCTTCATTTTCAATCGAAGCTCCCGCCTTAAAGTCAAATCCACGGAGGGTGACATCATTGGCGGAAATCGTTACTTTTTGTGATAGAGCGGTATTGTTACCAATTAAAGTAACCGCGGTTTCAATATCGAGCGCTTCTGCATAAGTGCCATCTAACACATAGATGGTTGCGCCAGGGGTGGCACTGTCGAGTGCTTCACCGATGGTCTTGAAGAAATCTACGTTCAAGTCATACACTTTTTCTTCAAAGGTGACTGAGGTTGCTGTAGTCATGTTATTGACAACGATGTTGTGAATCACATTGACCACGAACGTTGTTTTAATGGTGTTATTAATATTCGATGTGACTGTAACGGTGACTTGACCGACCTTGTGACCTACCAATGCATTTTCAGCATTGAATGAAGCGATACTATCGTCACTTGAAGTATAGGTTACACTTGGGTGACCTAACAGCGGTAACACATTCACGGTTAAGGTTTGCTCACGGTTCACATTGAGTTCATTTGAACCTTCCAATGTGATTGATTCCGGTTGATTATAAACCATGACTGTCACTTCTTGATAGATTTCAGGGTCACTGATGGATGCGATTTTGATGATGGTTGTCCCAGCGGTTTTCGCGGTGACTACACCCAATGAATTTACGGTGGCGACATTGATATCGGATGACGTGATTTGGACGTCTTCAGACGCGGTGAAGTCAATGGTTTCGACTTGGTCAATTAATAACGCTAGGTCATAGGCATCGACAGAGATGTTGATGTACTTAGAGACGATGACTTCTATCGTTTTACTGACCAACGGGTTATTGACACTTTGAATGGTCAACGTAGCTGTACCGATTGAAACCCCAGTGATGACACCGGTGTTCGATACAGTAAAAATGTTTTGATTGCTTGAAGTATACGTGACCTCATCGTTAACAACCACAGCCAATCCGATGGTATTGCCAACCATCACTTCTGCAGTGGTTGAGCTCATATCGATGGTGACTGCTTTATATACTGTAACAGACACTGATTTTTCTACATAAGGTTCTGAACCTGTACGTACAGTAATGGCGGTCGTGCCTGCTTTTAAGCCAGTGATGAGACCTGTGCTATCGATACCAATGATGGTTGAATCATAATCTTCAAAGGCATGCCCTGATTTGTCATTGGTTTCAATCTCGAGTTGGAATGTTTCTCCTTCGGTTAGGATGACTTCAGTGGTATTGACATCGATTGTAAATTTCTCGACACATGCAGACAATACCATGAGTAATACTAACACGAGGATGGCCATCATTTTTTGTTTCATTTGTGTTCCTCCCATTGTTTGATGAATAGACGGTAAATGGCGTCTCGATATCCAAAAATATGATTGAGTTCACGTTTTGGATGAACTGCGTTGGTGAGTAAAACAAAACCGGTTTGACGCTTTAAATTGATCATGAGGTTGCATCCGGTGAAACCCGTATGCATGATAATCTCTGACTTATAATCTTTTAAAACATGGTTACTGCTTGGTTTTTCAAAACCCAGAGCTCTGGATTTTGGATTATCAAATAAATCGGTGGAATCGAGTTGTGTTTCATTCAATAATTGAATGGTTTTGTTAGACAATACGTGCTGGTCATTGAACATGGCCAAGATGAATTGAGCGATGTCATGTGCGGTTGAGAATAACCCTGCATGACCGGCCAAACCACCCATGGCGAATGACTTTTCATCGTGAACAAAACCTTGCAAATACCCTTTGAATACCATATCATCTCGGTATTCGGTTGGTGCACAATCATTTGGGTTTGGTCTATAACTGGTTTGTGTCATCTTCAGTGGTTCAAAGATTTCGCTTTCTGCCACTTGATTCAATGGTTTTTGATGAATCGCTTCAATGATCAAACCGAGCAATATAAATCCAATATCGGAATAAACCACATGTGACCCCTTAGGGTATATCATTTCTGATTGAAATACTTTTTCAAGTACTTCGGTCTTGTTTTTAAGGGTGTTCGCTCTTTTAATATCTGCTGGTAACCCACTGGAATGGATCAATAAATCATAGATGGTTGTCTCTTCAAAAGGATACTTGTTCAAAATGGATTTAATCTTGGTTTGTAACGTGAGTTGTCCAGATTCAATCAATTTAAAGATCAATGTATTCGTCGATATCACTTTGGTTAATGAAGCGACATCGTATATTTCTTGACCCTGATTTAAAATCGGGTCAGGGTACAAGGCTTTATACCCTACATAATCACAGGTGATGGTGCCATTTTGAATCACACAAAATTGACCACCTGGAAAATGGGTTTGAACGCCTGGTTCTAACAATTGTTTAATGGTTTTTATCATGGCTTTTTCTTGATTGTAATGAATATGACCATACCGATGGCGATGAATCCAACCACCGAAGCGCCAATCAAGACGATTTGGTCTTCAGACAATGGTTTGGATGTTGAGACACATTTGCCATCTTCTAAGACTTCACCCGCTTCACATACAGGGTCTTCCGGTTCTGGATCTACCGGATCTACTGGATCCACAGGTGCTTTGTACCAATGGGTTAAGACATCGTTTTGCCAATAGTATCCATCCAAACGTTGTAACGCTTGTACCACTTCAGCATCTGTACTGTTGAGTGTTTTATAAGAGAATAGGGCGTGGCCTTTCACACTTGTGTATTGTGAAGCATATCGAAGTTGTTCTAGGAATTCATTTTCATTGACCCAGTTGTTGGATGTTTCAGCGTAACGGTAGAATCCGTGTCCAATGATGAGGTCTACCCCTGCCGCTTCGGTGAGGTCTGCCCACCAGTCGACTAAATCTGCATACGGTGCGGCACTGTGGTCAAACTGCCAATAAAGTTGAGGCATGATGTAATGAACCCAACCTTCTTCAACCCATTTCTTCGAATCGGCGAATTGGGCAGAATAGCTTTGTAGTGCGCCAGATGAAGTGTTTGAACCCTCGCCACCACTCATCCAAATACCGAATGGTGAGATACCAAATTTCATATTTTTTTGGTGTGAGATATTTTCTGCTTCAACGGTATCAAATACCATTTCAACCATTTGATTGACGTTGTCTCTACGCCAATCGGCAAGTGACAAGCCATTTGGATTGTGGCTGATGAATGTTTGGGCGTCTTGGGCGTTGCTCATACCTGAGTAACTATAGAAATAGTCATCAAAATGAATCCCATCGATGTCATATTTAGTAACCAGTTCTGTCACGACTTGGTTTAAGTAATTTCTAACCGCTGGTTCACCTGGATTCAAGATGAGTTTGCCTTGGCTATCGGCAATGACTAAATCCGGGTTTTTTCTAGCAAAATTGTCTTCATGTAACGCATTGAGTTGTGTCGTTTTATCTTCTGTCCCTGTGGACACACGATATGGGTTCAGCCATGCATGAATTTCAATCCCGCGTTTATGACCTTCTTCTACCATGAATGCTAACACGTCAAACCCAGGGTCAAAGCCTTCTGTACCGTTGATGTATCTAGACATCGGTGCGAACTCTGAGTAATAGAACGCATCATTCATTGGTCTCACTTGGAAGAATATGGTATTCATATGCACCGCTTTGACGCGTTCAATGATGGCGATGAGTTGTGCTTTATAAGCTGCTTCCGTGGTCATCATTGGGACATCGATGTTTGAAACGGTGGCGACCCAAACAGCACGGACTTCTTTTTCTTTTTCAGTCCAAGTGGTTGGTAGTTCAATCGGTGTATTGGTTTGATAGTAATTCACCGGTTGACCATTTCTAATCACGTATAGATTATCTTCTACCGGTGGTAGTTGCATCCTAAAGCGCTCAGTCAAGGTTTCACTTGAATTGAGTGCTTGGTCAATAGCGTAATATTCTAATGTATATAAGTTGTTTAAGTAAAATTCGAATGGTTCAGTGTAGATTTGCCATGCAGTCCAATTCGAACCGTCATGTAGACGGAAATAGATGGTGGAATCGTCATCCACAGACAAGGCTGCTGTGACTTCTGTAATGTAATATAGCCCTTCTTTTGTCCCGGTGATGTCAATCACGGGGTCACTCGGTTCGGTTTGATCAATGACGATGGTTTTATAGGTTGGGGTTTTACAGCCATCGTTGTTTCGATAACCAACGATGTAGTCACCTTCCTGATAGAAGGTCACAGGGCCGGTGTAATCCATCCATGACCCACCATTGAGGTTGTATTGTAAATTGGTAACCCCCGATAATATCATCAAAGCACTTTGGTAAAAATCATTCGAACCTGTGCCTGAGAAGCTGACGGTTGGTAATGCGAAACATGGTACAACCACTTTGAGTGATAAAGTTTGAACTGGAGATTCAGCCCCCTCGTCGGTGATGGTTTTGGTTTGAATGAAATAATTGCCTGGGTTGGTTAAGACAATCGGTTCGGTGTATAAAACCCAAGGTCCGATACTACCAAAATTGATGGCTACCCACACAGGGTTGGCTGAATTGGCGTTGATCGAAACCGAAACACCCGGCACATAATCGTTGCCCGATTTTTCGCCTGTAACGGTGATGACCGGAACATCGGTATTGATTTTATTGATGATGAGGGTATGGCCTTGAATGAGTGATTCTTCATCTGAAGCATTCACGGCTTTGACATGAATCGCGTATGTACCTTGTTGGGTAAATGTTACTGGCGCAGTGTAAGCTTGCCAAGTACCATAATCGACACGGTAATAAATCGTATCGGATGAGGTGATACTCATCGTCACGTTTGTGCGGTATTCATCGCCTTGTTTGGTCCCTGTGAAGCTCACCGTTGGTGAGGCCACATTGGATTGTGCCAAGGTACCAAAAGGCATGGTTTTCCACAAATTAGTGACCACATTAGTCACATTGGTTGTATTTAAGAAGGCCGCACTGTAAAAGGCTGACCCGATGATTTCAGGGAATTCTGCATTGAATAACAATTGATTTTGAATTTCAGTACTGCCCCAGTTTTGTGCGGCAGAAATGGAGTGTCCAATGACCAAATCCACCCCTGTCCCTCTGACTTGTTCTACCCACCAATTGACGACATTGGCGTAAGGGGCTGCGGCGGTGGTAAATTGCCAGTAGACTTGTGGGTTGATGTAGTGGACCCAACCTTCTTTGACCCAACGTCTAGAGTCTGCAAATTGTGCAGAATAGGATTCCATCCCGTTGGTGTCAGAACCTTCCCCACCATTTTTCCAAATACCAAATGGCGAAATCCCAAATCTTAGGTTTTTACCCTCGGCTAAGTTATAGGCTTCAACGGCTTCATAAGTCATTCTGACGGCGTCATTGACGTTTTCTCTACGCCAATCACCTAGAGATAAACTATCCGGATTGTTGGCTGCGAATGTGGCTGAGTCGGCAGCGGTTGGTGTGCCTGAATAAGGGTAAAAGTAATCATCATAGTGAATCCCATCGATGTCGTATAAATCCATGATTTCATTGACGATATTGATGATGTATTCTTTGACTAAGGG
>JAEZHT010000082.1 GCA_023436805.1 Bacillota bacterium | reverse complement strand
CTACTTGAATCTAGATTAGATAACGTTGTTTATCGTTTAGGTTACGCAGCTACAAGAGCACAAGCCAGACAATTGGTCAACCACGGTCATTTCTTAGTTGACGGTAACAAAGTGGATATTCCATCTTACCGTTTAGTTCCTGGACAAAAAGTATCTTTACGTGAAACATCCAAAGGGCTTACAGTCATCAAGACTGCGCTTGAAAAGATGGTATTACGCAAGGATTACGTGTCTTTCGATGAAGCTACTTTAGTAGGTACATTCGTCAGATATCCAGAAAGAAATGAAGTCATGCCAGACATTAAAGAACAACTAATCGTTGAATTCTACAACCGCTAATTGAACTTAAAAAGCATCCGATTTGGATGCTTTTTTTCTTATTCTTTGGTGTAAAAAGGCTGAACTTTTTGAAACAATTTATTGAAGTAGTATTTCGACATATGGGTGGTCAATTGATACATTTGGTTGTCGAGAGATAACGCCATCTTCACTTTTTGAATACCCAAATAGAATCGTTGTTGGTCTTCGATGTTCGCAGTGAGGATCAGGTGGTTTTGTTGTAGGCCATCGGCATACGTTTCCTTAAACAGATAGGCTGAATAGGCGAGATTCTCTCCTTGGATCACATCCAATAGGTAATTCATGATGGGTTCTTCATAGTTGAATGGTTCTACAGATACGAGTTTACGTCTGTTTTTAGTGGTATATAATCCAGTTTCAAAGGCATGTTCAATCAAATCGATCATTTTCACTTTGAATTCATCGAGTTTTTCTTGTAACCCGAGTCGCACCGAAGCATAGCCAATAACATCGAGTTGTTCTGTGAATTTTGGACTAACTTCAATGGCCTTATAGATTTCATCGATGCCTTTAGGGTCGTGGTAATGGTTGATCAGAATGACCCCTCTGACATAGTGGAGATACCCCGTTCCCCCATAAAGCTCAATGAATCGTTCGGTGGCTTTCATGTAAGATTCTACTTGACCAATATCATATAATCCGAGAATGTATCGGTACAACGACATCTTCTCTTCGGTAGGGTTATTTTCATAGTCGTTCACTGCTTGGATGGCTGGGGCGTATATATATTTATAGGTATAATCGTAATCTTCCTTCCCACCAGGAGCAAGCTCATTGAAAATCTTTAGCATTTCTTTCAATTCTGTTTCATCGTATGGACCCATGGGTTCGATTTCAAAGCTATCGACACCAAAGTGTGTCATCCGTTGATGGAGGGTGGGATGCGTATGGCGTTTGCGGACAAGTTCCAATGGAATAAGTTCATCCAGTGTGGGTTTATTGGCAGCTAAGTAGCTCAAGAATTCTTGATGCATATCCTCAAAATGGGTCGTGGAGGGTTCTTCTTTCGTGGTTAAGTTAGCAAAAATAAATGGTTCCAATAAGAATGTTTCATAGTATTGAATCTTTAAGCCTGCACTGATGTAAGTTGAATTGATTCCTTTATCCAACAAAGCGTCATCGGCGCGTTGTTCTATGAACTTCGAACTGAGTTGTTTGAACATTTCAAATTGAAATCTTGAATAGATGGCCATGGCTTGAAACAAAAACTGTGTAAGGATGTTTGTTGTCCCTGAATGAGATAATCGATCCAACCATTCAATCGAACGGTACCAACGGTTGGCATTAGAGGAATCTTCATGAACCAAATGGGCAAGTTCATGTAAAAGAATACTCCTCAATTCTTTCTCATTTAAAGACTGAATCAAGTGTAAACCTAAGGTAATGTGGTGTTTACGATTACCATAGGTGATGGTCGCGTTGTTACCTATAACAACATACAATTTGACCGGTGAAGTCACGCCCATGAGGGATTTGGCTAACGACAGTATGTCATGAAGTTTTGGGTACTGTTTGGCATCAATCGGATACCCATAGGGGTCGTTCGGTGAGACAAATAACTCGGATGTCATGGAAATGTAAAACATCATCAATATCACTAAAGCGATTTGAATGCTTGGGATATGTAGGGCTAATGCGAATAAAAACGCGGGTAAAAGTATCAGGGCTGAAATGACTATGCCCAAATAAGCATTCGTCAGATGGTGGTTTTTACTTAACATCTTTTGAATATCTTCAATGGTGTCAAACCCTTTAAGATTGGATTCATCGTACATGCTTTTGAGTTTACGTAAATCTTTTGTCATGAGTTTTTTGATTTTTTGCATGCCAATGATATTGCCAATCATGATGGCTATGATCAAAGCAATACTCGTGAAAAGACCAACCAATATCCAAACTTTTGGTAGAAAACTGAGCAAATAACCAACCCCGATGAATGCCATAAAGATGACAAATAACACTCCGATTTGTTTAATATATCGCATAACTTACCTCCGAATATGGTTCAATTGTAACATATATTTTTGAAAAAAAATCACCTAATTCAGGTGATTTCACTTTAGGATATAGACCACACCAATGATGACAACCATGTAAATGATGCATATGATGGTATATTTGATGAGGTATTCTTTGAAGCGTTCAGGGTATAATCTGGTGACAAATTTAAAGGTAATCAAACTCGCTAATGAACCAATCAACGTACCCATGGCACCGATGTTCACCCCTTGTAAAAGGTTGAGCATAAATTCGGTTGGGGTAAAGGTGGATAATAGCACCGCCGCCGGAACATTAGAAATGAATTGACTGGTGATGATGCCTGTAAAGAAGACACTGTGTTCGTTATTCAATATCGATTCAAAAAATTGTTTGATCGCATCCATCTGTCCGATGTTGCCGGTAAATATGAAAAACATAAAGAACGTGAGCAATAAATGATAGTCGACTTTTTTAAAGAGGTGACGACCAAAAATAATCGAGAGTAATAAAACGATGACAATCGAAATTTGGGCTTCAATGAGGCCTAAAACAGTAAATATCGCGATGAAGAAAGTAACAAAATAAATATAGATTCGATGGTCTTTAATTTTCACATCTTCGACGATGGGTTTGACCAAGTCTTGTTTAAAGATGAACCAAATCGAGATCAATAATAAGATAAATCCAGTGATCGTGATGACTGCTGTACTCCTCATGAAGTCCCAAAACGGTAGATCATAATTGGTATATAAATAGATGTTTTGTGGGTCACCCATCGGTGTCAAGGCTGAACCCAAATTGGCGGCTAAAGTCATCAAGATGACGATGATAATCGATTCTTTCGTACGACCAATCTTACCAGTAACAAATAACATGAATGGTACTAACGTGAGTAATACCGCGTCATTAGTAACCAGCATCCCTAGGAAAAATGACGCCATCACGATGACTAAAGCGATCGTGCGCATGTCTTTCAGGTGTTTAACCATCTTAACCGCAATCATCGTGAAGAAGTTTTGGTCGGTCATGCCAGCCACTGAAATCATCAAAGAAAACATCACGACCAAAACTTCTACGTTGATGTAGTCGATGTATCCTGGGTTGATTGGCACAAATAATACAGAAATTAAGGCTGCAATCAAGGCGATAAAGAAGACTTTATCTTTATATATATATTTTAAAATGGCTTTCACAAATAACCCCTCTAACCAAACAAAAAGCGTGTATCCACACTTATTATACGCGCTTTTAAAACTTAATCAATTGAAAAAATAAAACGCCCATTTCTTTTGAAATAAGCGTTTGATTTCGATTTATTTTTTCGCTGCGTTGACGAGGGTTAAGTAGCTTGCTGCATCGAGAGATGCACCACCAACCAACGCCCCATCGATGTTTTCTTGAGCGAGTAAGCTGTCCACATTTTTGGTGTTGACAGAACCCCCATAAAGAATTCTCACACGATTCGAAACATCTTCGCCATAAATGTCTTTTAACACTTCACGGATGTTTTTGATGGTTTCTTCGGCTTGTTCTGGTGTCGCTGTTTTACCTGTTCCAATCGCCCAAATCGGTTCATAAGCGATGATGGTTTTAAGTGCTTGATGACGGTCGATGTTGAGGTATGCTTTCACCACTTGGTTCTTAACCACCGCATCTGTTGTGCCGGCTTCTCTAATTTCTAAAGATTCGCCCACACAAATGATTGGGGTAAGTTCGTGTTTGATGGCTGCATGGACTTTTAGGTTGACAGTTTCATCGGTTTCATTGAACATCGCACGACGTTCACTGTGACCGATGATGACATATTCCACACCTGTGGTTTCAAGCATGAGTGGTGAGGTTTCACCTGTGAATGCACCATTTTCAGCGTAGTGCATGTTTTGTGCACCAATCTTGATGTTTTCACCTTGTCTTTTAACCAAATCTCTTAGAAACACATCGTTGGCACAAACCACCGATTCAACCAATTCTCTGTTGGGTACTTCTTGATTGACCGCATAGATGAATTGAAGTGCTTCATCTCTGGTCTTATACATTTTCCAGTTACCTGCAATCACAGGTCTACGTAATTTATTCATATGAATCTCCTTAGACTAAAATGGCTGCGATTTCGTTAATGGCTTCTTCAGCGTTTTTGCCGGATGCGACAATGCGCACGTTTTGACCTTGAGGAATCGCTAAGGACATCAATCCTAGGATGGATTTAAGGTCAACCACTTTATCCTTGTAGTGCAATTCGATATTCACAGCATATTTTGAAGCGGCTTGAACGATTTTCACTGCAAGACTTGCGTGTAATCCAGTCGTGCTTTTTACAATGACTTCTTTTTCCATATATATCACCTTTCTAAAACATTGGCGGTGTACTAATCCATAGTACTTTCGCCTTTTTATTTGTATGATTCATGAGGTAGTGTTCTTTATTGGCGGTGTAATAGAAGGTTTCACCGGTTTTAACCACGTGTTTCTTCTTATTCAGTACCAATGTAACTTCACCCTCAAGGACATAACCAAATTCTTCCCCTGCATGAGGATCATCCATAAATGACTTCCCATTGGGTAGGAGCTCAATGAGGATTGGCTCCATTTCATATTTTAACGCATTCGGTACGATCCAACTAACGTTATGCTTCATTTCAGGGCTTTCTTTTTCGAAGAAATCGCTCTTTTTAAAGACCACTTGTTCTTCGATTTGATTGCTGAAAAAGTCAGAGATGTCGGTACCTAATACTTCTAATATTGAAAACAACGTATTCATGGATGGGGACGCCAAATTGTGTTCTAACTGTGAAATATAGCCTTTGGATAACTCTAGTCTATTTGCCAGTTCTTCTTGCGTCAAACCATTTTCGAGACGTAATTCTCGAATTTTACTACCGATGTCCATCTTATTTGTTAGCAACAATTTCGACGCCTGGTAATAACTTACCTTCTAAGTATTCCAAGGATGCGCCGCCACCTGTAGAGATGTGTGTGAACTTAGATGCGTAACCAAATTGAATGGCTGCTGCAGCGGAGTCACCACCACCCACGATGGTAATTGCGTTCGTTAACTTAGAAATTGCTTCACAGACACCGATGGTGCCTTTAGCGTAATTGGACATTTCAAATACACCCATCGGTCCATTCCATACAACGGTCTTAGCGGTTGCTAATACGGATGCGAATAGTTCAATGGATTTAGGTCCGATGTCTAATGACATTTCGTTTGGTTTAATATCGGTAATTGGACCTACGTGTTTCGCAGGTTCATTTTCAAACTTTTCAGTAAATGCGAAGTCGATTGGTAAGACAATCTTGCCTTGTGCTTGATCTAATAATGATTTCGCCAATTCTACTTTTTCTAATTCACAAATCGATGTACCGACTTCATAGCCTTGTGCTTTTAAGAAGGTATAAGCCATACCGCCACCGATGATGACTTTGTCAGCCACTTTGAGTAGGTTGGAGATGACTTCAATCTTATCAGAAACTTTGGCACCACCCAATATTGCGACAAAAGGACGTTTTGGATTGGATACGGCACCGCCGATGAATTCAATTTCTTTTTCTAACAAGAAACCTGCAACGGTTTCTTGGATATTTGCAGCGATCCCTGCGTTTGAAGCGTGTGCTCTGTGAGCGGTACCGAATGCGTCATTGACGAATACATCGCCTAACGATGCCCAGTATTTGCCTAAATCCGCATTGTTTTTAGATTCTTTATTGCCTTCGATGTCTTCGAAACGTGTGTTTTCAAACATCAAGATTTCGCCATCTTTCAAACCATTGATGGCAGCTTCTAATGCCGCACCTCTGGTTTCAGGGACGAAATGTACATGCTTACCCAATAATTCAGATAAACGTTGTGCGACAGGTGCTAAAGTAGCATCCTTCTTGTCTTCAGCGGTTTTAACTCTGCCAAGGTGAGAGAATAAAATCGCTCTTCCGCCTTTTTCTAATACGTATTTGATGGTAGGCAATGCTTCCACGATACGATTTTCGTCTGTGATTTTACCGTCTTGCATAGGCACGTTAAAATCGACACGAATCAATACTTTCTTTCCAGAGACGTTGATATCTCTAACCGTCTTTTTTCCCATAGTATCCTCCGTAAAATAATGTTATGGTAATCAATCGACAATATTATATCACTAGTTATCTTGTTTTACTAGAAAATATCCAATGAAAATGTTATCACATCCTTTATAAAATCCGGGATTGATGGTTCTCCATATAATCATAGATTATTTTACAATATTTCATCTTTTCTTTGAAACGGATGTAAGAGATATCGACTTCAATCTCTGAAAGGTTGGTAAAAAGGACGACTGTGCGGTCGCCATACTTCTGAATTGACGCGATTTTAAGGTAATTGATCCAAATCGTCTCATAGCTTCTTGGACTGCCAGTTGGCATCAACAAAATCGTTGGATTGATGTAGATTGGCACCATCGTATGGATCTTGAAACGCTTCTTGGTTAATAAGATTCGTGATTCATAAGTCATCAATAATTCCTGACATAAAAGTTTAATTATACTAATCGGTGGTTTTTCCGATTGTGTGGTGTATTTTTCGAAAACAAGGGTAGATCCCATGGCATGTTGTTGGATATATAGCATAGTTTTATAAAAGAAAAGAGACCTTGCGGTCTCTTACAGGCTGTAGACAAAAGGACTTTCAATCATTCGTTAACTCGAAGATGTGGTCCTTTTTTTGTTTTAAACAGCTTTAAAATGAAAAAA
>JAEZHT010000012.1 GCA_023436805.1 Bacillota bacterium | reverse complement strand
GGGTACAGCTAATTTATTTAGTAATAAACGTTTTATGCATGGCGCAGCAACCGCTCCAAATGCCGATGTGTTCGCTTTCGCAGCAGCTCAAACCAAGAAAGCCATTGAAATCACCCATCGTCTAAAGGGCGCAGGCTACACCTTCTGGGGTGGTAGAGAAGGATATGAAACCTTACTCAACACCGATATGGCTTTAGAACAGGACAATTTTGCCAGATTCTTAAAGATGGCTGTGGATTATAAAAAAGAAATCGGTTTTGAAGGCCAATTTTATATTGAACCTAAACCAAAAGAACCAACCAAACACCAATATGACTTTGACAGTGCAACCGTCATTTCATTCTTAAGAAAATACGGTTTAGTGGATCATTTCAAACTCAACATAGAAACCAACCACGCAACCTTATCAGGACATACGATGCAACATGAATTGCGCATCGCTTGTGACAACCAACTTTTAGGCAGTGTTGATGCCAACCAAGGCGACTTGTTATTGGGTTGGGACACCGACCAATTTCCAACCAATATTTATGAAACCACTCAAGTGATGTACGAAATTATCCGTGGTGGTGGCTTAACGAGTGGCGGGCTAAACTTTGATGCGAAAGTCAGAAGAGGCTCTCATACCATCGAAGATTTGTTCATTGCGCATATCGCCGGCATGGATGCGTTTGCGGCTGGATTGAAGATTGCGGCGAGACTTTGGGAGGACCAGGTTTTAGAAAAAGGATTATCCAAGAGATATCAATCCTATACCCAAGGTATGGGCAAACAAATTGTCGACAACAAAGTCGGATTTAAAGAACTAGAAGCCTACGTTTTGAAAGAAGTCAAAGACATTCAAAATGAATCCGGCAAACAAGAATACATCGAATCCATCATCAATCAATATATTTTAGGATAGGGGACACATCATATGTTTATTGGCATCGATCTCGGGACATCCGGCGTAAAACTGATTTTAGTTACAAAAAACGGACAAGTGGTCCATACCACAACCCGCTCATATGAATTGTCGATGCCTAAACCCATGTGGACTGAACAAAACCCAAACGATTGGTATGTTCAAGTCATGGATGGCTTACAAGAATTGGTCAAAAATCATGAACATGAAATTGAAGCCATTGGTTTTTCGGGTCAGATGCATGGATTGGTACTGCTCGACGAAGCAGACCAAGTCATACGACCAGCCATATTGTGGAATGACCAAAGAACCATCGATGAAAACAATTATCTCAATCAAACCTTGGGTTATGAAAAACTTCAAGCTTGGACAGGCAACATATCCTTGACTGGACTAACAGCACCTAAAGTCTTGTGGGTAAAAAACCATGAACCGAGTAATTTCAAAAAGATAAGAAAAATCATGTTACCCAAAGATTATATTGCTTATCAATTGACGGGTGTGTTTGCGACAGATGAAAGCGATGTATCAGGCACATTGTATTATGACTGTTTAAATGGCACATATCATCCAGAAATGTTAAAGATATTAGGCATCACAGAAAAACAACTACCCAAGGTTTACAAAAGCCACGAAGTGGTTGGTTTATTGAAAAAGGATATTCAAACTCAACTCAAACTCACCGTACCAGTAAAAATCGTTATTGGCGGTGGTGACCAAGCCGTAGGTGCGGTTGGGGTTGGTATTGTTGAAGATGGTAAGTGTAGCATCTCACTAGGTACCAGTGGTGTGGTATTCGTCGCGATGGATACGTACAAAGTCGATCAAAAATCCTATTTACAATCCTACCGTCACGCCAATGGAAAGTACCATATGATGGGCGTCATGTTGTCTGCAGCTGGCGCACTCAATTGGTGGAGTGAAAAAGTATTTAAAACATTCAATTATGGTGACTTCTTTGAAAAGATTGACAAAACACCGATTGAAACCCCATTGTACTTTTTACCATATTTGAGTGGTGAACGTGCACCAATCAATGACCCTTATGCACGTGGTGTGTTCTTTGGGTTACAACTTCAACACCGAAAAGAACATATGGACCGTGCCTTGGTTGAAGGCGTTACGTTCGGTTTAAAACAAATCCTTGAACTGATTCAAAACTTAGGTACCCAAATCCACGAATTGAGAATTACTGGTGGTGGGGCGAAAAGCAAAGTATGGGCTCAGATGATTTCTGACATCATGAATGTCAAAGTATCCACGATTGAAATAGAAGAAGGGCCATCATTAGGGGCAGCGATTTTAGCAATGGTTGGGAATCAAACCTACCCAAGTATTGCAGAAGCTTGCGAAACCATCATTCAAGAAAAAGATGTGTTCACACCTAATCCAAATCTTGTTTCAAAATATCAGAAAAAATATCAAGTATTCACAAGCATATACCCATCTATTCAAGCGCTATTTACAGCCGTAAATGCCCTTGAAGACTAACGAGGTGAAATCGTTGAAAAATAAAATTTTAGAGATGCACAACATCACAAAAACATTTCCTGGCGTTAGAGCTCTAGATAATGTCAACTTATACGTAGAAGAAGGTGAAATCCACTTCATCGTTGGAGAAAATGGGGCGGGCAAATCCACCCTCATGAAAGTTTTGTCCGGGATTTATCCTTCCGGTAGTTATTCAGGTGACATCGTTTTTCAAAATCATACCAAGCATTTTCAAAACATCAAAGATTCTGTGGATTGCGGGATCATCATCATTAACCAAGAGTTGGCTTTGTTTCCGGATTTATCGATTTATGAAAATATATTCGTAGGCCACGAAAATGGGAAATCCTTTGTGAATTGGGATGAAACCCGTAGACTAGCAAAATATTATTTAGATATGGTTGGTTTGAAAATAGACATTTATCAACTGGTAGGATCACTTGGGGTTGGTAAACAACAATTGATTGAAATCGCGAAAGCACTCAGTCAAAACGTTAAATTACTCATTTTGGATGAACCAACCGCAGCACTCAATGAATCCGACAGTGAAAATTTACTCAATTTATTGGTATCTTTAAAATCCAAAGGTATCACATCCATCATGATTTCTCATAAACTCAAAGAGGTTCAAAAGATCGCTGATTCCTTAACTGTCATTCGTGATGGTAAAGTTATTACCAGATTATCCAAAGACCAAATCAATGAACAAGAAATCATTAGAAACATGGTTGGCCGTGAGATTGAAGATATCTTTCCAAAAAGACCCAAATATCTAGGTGGACCCGTGGTCTTCCAAACCGTACATTTGAATGCTTTTTCCAAGGAAATCAATCGTTATGTTGTGAATGATTCCAACATCCATATCCGTAAGGGAGAAGTCGTTGGGGTTGCTGGATTGATGGGGGCAGGGCGTACGGAGCTGGCTCATACCATTTTTGGCAACTTAGATAATTATAAACTCACAGGAAGCGTCATCGTTTATGACCAAAAAGTCAGCCTTAAATCACCTCAAGACGCCATCAAACATGGCATTGCATACGTCTCTGAAGACCGCAAGCGAGATGGATTGATTTTAGCCGAAGACATTGGTCAAAACATCACCATTACCGCGTTACAAAAAATATCGAGTATGGGCTTCTTAAATTTCATCAATCAAGCCCAACATACAGAGAAATACGTCAAAGACTTGAACATTAAAACACCAACCATTTTACAAAAGGTTAAAAACCTGAGTGGGGGTAATCAACAAAAAGTTCAAGTTGGCAAATGGTTATTCTCTGAACCGAAAATTCTCATTCTAGATGAACCTACCCGCGGGATCGATGTCGGTGCGAAATATGAAATATACACCATCATCAACCAATTGGTCGCTTCAGGGATGAGTATCCTACTGATTTCATCGGAATTACCAGAAATCATGGGCATGTGTGATCGAGTCTATGTGATTGCTGAAGGGGTACAAACCGCAGAATTCAACATTGAAGATGCGACCCCAGAAAAAATCTTAGAGAAAGCTACATTATAGGGGGACTGTTATGAAGAAAATTAACCCAATATTAAAATATGTGTTAACGTTGATATCCTTGTTCCGTTCGAACATTCGAGATTATGGGATGTATATCGCATTAGCAGTCATTTTCATCACATTCCAGGTGATGACACAAGGGGTCTTTTTAGGACCAATTAATTTCACCAACTTGCTCAATCAAACGGCGTATGTCGCTGTACTCGCCGTCGGTATGACGCTTGTCATTGTCACAAGACAAATCGATTTATCCGTAGGTTACTTAGGCGCTTTCCTTGGGGCATATGTGGTGGTTGCTGTAGAAAACCAAAATTGGCCAGTCGTATTTGCACTGGCAGCGGGTTTAGTGATTACGATCGTAGTCGGGTTTATCAAGGGATTCTTGATTGCAAAAATTAAAGTACCATCGTTTGTCGTTACCTTGGCAGGGATGTTCATTTTCAAAGGTTTCTTGATGAATCGCACAAACAACAGAACCATTTCCACCTCCAATGAATTCTTTAATAAATTAGGAATTGGTTACTTAACAGACAACATCGTTGGGGAACTTAACCTATTGACATTTTCAATTGGTGTCATTGTTATTCTTTTCATTTTGGTGTTTTCCATTCGAAAACGAATCAAGAATATAAAATTGAATATTCCAGTCGAAATACCTGAAGTATTTTTGACTAAACTGATATTTCTCATTGTGATGGTTTTATTCATCACTTACAATTTAGCGATTTATCGAGGGATTTCATGGTTGTTGATGATTACCGTAGCTGTGGTTGTGATTTATCACATTTTCACTACTCAAACTGTGTTAGGTAGACGCATATATGCCGTTGGTGGTAACCCAGAAGCGGCTGAATTGTCAGGTATCAATGTCAAAGCAATCATCATCATCGTGTTCATCTCGATGGGGATTCTATCGCTAATCTCAGGTGTCATGTATGCATCTTATGTACAAAACACATCACCTAACCATGGCCCATTCTGGGAACTGTATGCGATTGCTGCAGCCTACATCGGTGGTACATCCGCCAATGGTGGGGTTGGTAAGGTTGTGAATGCAGTCATTGGTTCGGTCGTTATGATGTCCTTGAAAAACGGGATGGCACTCTCAGGCGTTAACGCGAATATTGAACCCATTGTATTAGGTACTGTGTTATTGTTAGCAGTTATATTTGATATTTATACCAGAAACGTTCGTACAATCGATTTGGTTGGTGTGTATTATGCGAATAAACAACATCACCAAGAACTTATGGAAGCCAGTCGTAATTATGCACATGCTAAATCCGCATTATCCAAAGCTAAAAAAGATGGCAAGAACACATTGGAATATGAATATGCTGTGACCAGTGCTCAAGGTATTTATAACCGTATTAAAGAAAAGGTTAGAAATGCGAAGCATGAAGATTTTCAAGGTTTAATACGTTAAGGGATTAAAGTGTCAAGCACACTTATCATATAAAAAAGGAGAAAAATATGAAAAAGATTTATGGCTTAATGTTTATCGTTTTAGCCGGTCTCATTTTGTCCGCATGCGGTACAAAAAAGACTATTAAGATCGGTGTCGTATTACCAGATGCTTCAGAAGAACGTTGGGCAAACCAAGATGGCAAGTTCTTTAAAGAAGAATTGGATAAGTTAGGCAAAGGATATGAATATGAAATTCTATTCTCTGATGGCGATGAAGCAAAAGAAAAGCAAAATTTCGAAGCTTTGATTGCTAATGGTGCAAAAGTCATTATCATCACAGTTGAAGGTTCCGGTGCTGGTGCAGTTCAAGCTGCTAAAGACGCTGGCGTCACTGTCATTGCTCATGACCGTATGGCTAAAAAAGACCTTACAGTCATCGCAGACTACTATACCACTTTCAATAGCTGGAATGTTGGTAAAGCTCAAGGTGGACACCTTGTTCAACAAGCGATTGCAAAAGGTTATTCCGCTTCTAATAAAGCTGACTTAGCGATTTTTGCTGGTAGAGTTGCTGACTGGCCGAATGCGACTTATTTCTTTGGTGGTGCTATGGAAATGATCCAACCTCATTTCGATATGTTCAATATCATCAACGTAAATGATACATTCTCAAGCTTAGGTTTCTATACAGAAGCTACATTCACTGATGCTGCTAAGACTGCGTTACAAGCTGCTATGCTACCTGTCGATACTGACTGGAATGCTGAAACTGCTGGGAATAAAGCCGCTGCATTGGTTGCACAACTTGCTTCTAAGAAGAGTTCAGACGACGTATTCGTCTTAGCACCAAATGATGACACATCTCAAGCAATTCGTCAAGAATTTGCTAAGATGTCCACACCTTACGCTGGTTACTATACCACTGGCCAAGATGCTTCAGACGTTGCACTTGCAAGCTTGATGGGCGATACCGTTAAGGGGAAAGGCGTTCAAACACATACAGTATTCAAAGATACCTCTAAATTAGTTAAAGACTCAGTGAAGATTGCTAAAAACGTAATCGATGGCGTCGCTGGTTTAACTGGTTTAACAGGTGGTCCGAAAATTGATGGCGTTAACACAGCTTACACACTCATCGATGAATTGGTTATTACCAACAAACAAAAGACTTATGACTTAATCTTCAAGTCTGGTTACAAAGCTGAAACCAGCCCAGCATTCTCTAACATCAACTTCGCTCCATATAAGAGCTAAAGTTCGAATGCCTGTACG
>JAEZHT010000037.1 GCA_023436805.1 Bacillota bacterium | reverse complement strand
GAGGAGTTTTTCTAAAATATAAGCGTCGATTTCGGCAATTTTTTCATCGTCTAGTTTGATTTGTTCGCCTATTTGTCTCACTTGGTCTTTGATCGCTTCAGTGTCTACACCTTTTTTAGCCAATAAACCAATCTCTTTGGATTTGGTATTGCGTTCGCTTTTTAGCTTCTCAACGGTTGAGATTAAGTTTCTTCTTTCTTCGTCTTTTTGTACAACTTCTCTTAAATAACTGAAGTCACCACCCCTGGTGTTCAGTCTGTCGATTGCTTCATCGAGATTTTCTCTAATCCATTTAATATCTAACATGATTTGTCCCCCTTTGTTAGAAAAAAAAGTCCAAAAGAATTTGCATTCTTAAGGACGAAATAGTCGCGGTACCACCTTAATTCTACCTGTACCTACAGATAGCACTTAAACATTGTAACGCTTGTCAGCGGGTGTGATTAGCACCTCTCCTGAGTGGAATTCATATAGTACTTATGGGTTCACACCAACCACCCACTCGCTGAAAATAGTCACCATACTAAGGCTCAGTCATCGATTTGGTTTCATTATAACCTTTTTTATCTTTAAAGTAAATAACAATTCCACATGTAAAAAAGACTGTACTTGATGAAAACATAAAGAAAACTGCGACCCTTTAATGGTGGGTTGCAGCGTATTCTTTTATAGATCAAATAAATTTTCTTTTGGTTTAGCAGGTTCTTCTTTGACTTCTTCAGCAGACACTTCTACAATGTCTACAACCTTTGTTTTGGTTTCAAGGTCTAAAGCCACTTGTTCTACCACAGGTTGTTCAACTTCAGGTATTTCTTCATGTGGGACAACCGCTAAAGTAACTACAGATTGTTCATCCTTCAAACTCATGATACGTACGCCTTGGGTGGCACGTCTGGTTTGTGCGATTTGGGCGATGTGGGTTCTAATGACCATACCACGGTCTGTCACGATGATGACATCTTCATCAGGTGTCACACGTCTAAGCGCTCTGAGTGCGCCATTCTTTTCCGTAACATTTAAGGCCTTAACCCCTTTACCACCACGGATTTGAAGACGATATTCATCGGCGAGACTGCGCTTACCATAGCCCTTTTCAGTGACTACTAAGATTTCTTCCTCATCGGATTGAACATAGGTCATACCAACGATTTCTTCGGTATCTTCTAGTTCCATACCTCTAACACCTGTCGCGGTTCTACCCATCGAACGTACATCGTTTTCGTCGAAGCGGATGGCTTTACCATTGGACGCGCCTAAGATGATGTGTGACTTACCATCGGTGAGTTTAACAGCCAATAATTCATCGTCTTCTCTTAAGTTTAGCGCGATGATACCATTGGTACGAATGTTTTGATATTCATTGACAGGGGTACGTTTAACGACACCTTTCTTGGTTGTAAAGAATAAGAATGCATTTTCATCTTCGAAGTTTTGAACTTGAGTGAATGTGACCAAGGTTTCATCTTTTTCAAATTGTAATAGGTTCACAATTGGTAAGCCCTTAGATTGTCTAGAACCTTCTGGGATACGATAGCCTTTAATCTTATAGACTCTACCTTTATTCGTGAAGAATAGGTGGTAGTAGTGGGTGTTGGTCATTTGGATGTGTTCTACAAAGTCATCGTCATGCATCTTGATGGAGTTGATACCTACACCACCACGATTTTGAGCTTTATATTCATCCATTGACATACGTTTGATGTAGCCATTGTGAGTGACAGTAATGATCACATCTTCGACTGGGATTAAATCTTCGTTTTCGATGTTTAAATCATTGTCATGCAAGCTGATGGTTGACATTCTTGGGTCATTGAATTTTTCTTTGATTTCAGACAACTCTTGTTTGATGATTTGATGTTTTCTGATATCACTTGAGATGATGTCTCTATAATCCGCAATCTTGACTGCGAGTTCTAAATCTTCTTCTCTGATTTTTTCAATTTCAAGACCGGTTAAGCGTTGAAGTCTCATATCCAAGATGGCTCTCGCTTGAATTTCATCTAGCGGGTAATTCGCCATCAAGTTGGTTCTCGCTTCATCCCCTGTAGGGCTCTTCTTAATGAGATCGATGATGTTATCGATGTCTTCTAAAGCGATGACCAATCCTTCTAAGATGTGTTTACGTTCTTCAGCTTTTCTCAAATCAAAAATCGTTCTTCTTTGAATGACTTCAATTTGGTGTTGAATGTAATAATATAGTGCGTCTCTCAATGTGATGGTCTTAGGTTGGTTACCAACTAACGCAATCATATTGATCGAGAAGTTGCTTTGCATTTCAGTGAGTTTATATAGGTTATTGAGCATGACGTGTGGATTGACATCTTTACGAAGTTCAATCACAATACGCATACCTTTTCGGTTAGACTCATCTCTTAGATCAGTGATCCCTTCAACCATTTTTTCTTTCGCAATCTCAGCGATACGTTCGATGAGTTTGGTCTTGTTAACTTGGTATGGGATTTGTTTAACGATGATGGTGTTCTTACCACCCTTACCTTCGATGATTTCGGTCACCGCACGGATGGTCACTGTACCACGGCCAGTGGTATAAGCTTGTCTTAAACCACCTAAACCTAAGATATGACCACCGGTAGGAAAGTCCGGCCCTTTGACATAATCCATCAAATCGATGTCGGATAAGTCAGGGTTATCCATGAGGGCTTGAATGCCATCGATGACTTCACCTAAGTTGTGTGGTGGGATGTTGGTTGCCATCCCTACCGCAATCCCGGTAGCACCATTGACCAACAGGTTAGGATATCGCGCAGGCATCACCAAAGGCTCATGTTCAGACCCGTCGTAGTTGTCGCCAAAATTGACGGTTTCTTTTTCAATGTCTCTGACGAGTTCCATGGCGATTTTAGACATTCTCGCTTCGGTGTAACGCATCGCTGCGGCACCATCGCCATCGACAGAACCAAAGTTACCATGCCCATCTACCAGTGGGTAACGGTAGTTGAAGTCTTGAGCCATACGGACCATCGCTTCATATACAGAAGAGTCCCCATGTGGGTGATACTTACCGATGACTTCCCCGACGATTCTCGCGGATTTTTTGTGTTGTCTATCGGCATACATACCTAAGTCGTTCATGGCGTACAAAATACGTCTTTGAACTGGTTTTAAACCATCTCGAACATCCGGAAGCGCGCGGCTAACGATGACGCTCATCGCGTAGTTCAAGAAGGATGTCTTCATTTCAGTCGCGATGTTGAGTTCTTTGATTTTACCGTGAATATAATCTGATCCGCCGTTGTCTTCTTTCTTTTCGGCTTCAGATTCTAACACTAAGTCTTTTTCTAGATCGTTCATGTTTACCTGCCCTCCTATGCGTCAATATTCGATGCATATACTGCATTTTCTTGAATAAAATTCTTACGTGGTTCGACTTCTTCACCCATCAACATGGTGAATACAGCGTCCGCGTTCATCGCGTCTTTTAAGGACACTTGTAAAAGGGTTCTGGATTTAGGGTCCATGGTGGTTTCCCAAAGTTGTTCTGGGTTCATTTCCCCTAGACCTTTGTAACGTTGAATGGTTGGTCTACCACCCATTTGTTCTAATAGCACTTTAAGTCTTTCCTCATCATATACATATTCAATGCGTTTACCGCTTTGAACTTTGTATAGTGGTGGTTGAGCTACGTAGACATATCCAAAGTCAATCAAAGGCTTCATATATCTGAATAGGAATGTGAGCATCAAGGTTCTGATGTGTGCACCGTCGACGTCAGCATCGGTCATAATAACAATCTTGTGATAACGTGCTTTGGTGATGTCAAAATCTTCACCAATACCTGTACCAAAGGCTTGAATCATGGATAAGATTTCTTTATTGGATAATGCCTTATCGAGGCGTGCTTTTTCTACGTTTAAAACCTTACCGCGAAGTGGTAAAATCGCTTGGAATGCGGAATCCCGGCCTTGTTTAGCCGATCCACCCGCGGAGTCACCTTCGACGATATAAATCTCAGATTCTTCTGGTTTTCGATTTCTGCAGTCTGCGAGCTTGCTCGCGAAACCAAGCATATCGAGTGGGCTCTTACGACGGGTCGCTTCCTTCGCTTTACGTGCAGCGATACGAGCACGAGACGCCATCAAGACTTTATCCATGATGGATTTAGCTGCTGTTGGGTTTTCAAGTAAGAAACGTTCCAATGCTTCACCAGCGATTTGAGAAACGATTTGACGGACTTCTGGGTTACCTAATTTGGTTTTGGTTTGTCCTTCGAATTGTGGGTTCGGGTGCTTCACTGAGATAATGGCTGTTAACCCTTCACGGGTATCTTCACCAATGAATGATTCATCTTTCTTCAAGATGTTATTGTCTTTGGCATAATTACCGATGACTCTGGTTAAAGCAAGCTTAAACCCATCTTCATGCATACCCCCTTCATGGGTATGGATGTTATTGGTAAATGAGAAAATGTTGGTAGAATAAGAATCGTTGTATTGAAGTGACATTTCAACAGTGATGTTGTCGACTTCTTTTTGGGCATACACGATTTCAGGGTGGACGATGCCTTTATTCCCGTTGAGGAATTTCACATACTCTTCAATACCACCTTCATATTGGTAATCGAAGCGAACCGGTGTTTCACCACGTTGATCTTCAATTGAAATCTTGATGTGTCGATTTAAGAATGCGAGTTCTTGAATTCTGTTTCTTAAAGTTTCAAAATCATATGTTGTGGTTTCAGTGAATACTTCAGGGTCTGCTAAAAACTCGATTTCAGTCCCGGTGTGTGTGGATGTGCCAATTACTTTTAGATCGTATTGTGGAATCCCACGTTTGTATTCTTGTTGGTATAAAAGACCATTACGACGAATGGTAACTCTAAACCAAGACGATAATGCGTTGACGACAGATGCACCGACACCATGTAGACCGCCGGATACTTTATAGGACTTGCCATCGAACTTACCACCGGCGTGTAATACAGTTAAAATCGTCTCTACAGCGCTTTTTTTGGTTTTAGCGTGAATATCTACAGGGATACCACGGCCATCGTCTGTAACACGAATAATGTTGCCTTTTTGGATTTCAAGCGTGATTTCACTGGCGTATCCTACCATCGATTCGTCGATCGAGTTATCGACGATTTCCCAAACGAGGTGGTGTAAGCCGCGTTCACCGGTAGAACCAATGTACATCCCTGGGCGTTTTCTGACCGCTTCCAAGCCTTCTAGAACTTGGATATTCTCGGCATTGTAATTGTTGTTATTGTTGTTTAAGTTGTCCATGTAAATGCTCCTTTGTTAGGTGTATTTGTTGCATATCTTTTATCTCAATCGTTTCCACACCAGAAATGAAGGTTTGGTATTTGCCTGGTAGGTGATTGAGGAGTTTTTGTTGTTTGTCTAAATCCAATTCGCTCAACACATCGTCGAGTAATATGATAGTTTCGATTTGATCATTGTCATAAATATCCAATAACGCCAGTTTTAAGGCGATAACCATCAATCGTTGTTGACCTTGGGAGGCGTAAATTTTTGCTTCTTGGCCATTGAAATCAAACCGCAGTTCATCGCGGTGAGGACCGTACGAGGTCGTTTGAGTGAGGATATCCTTCTCTTTTTTGTCGTTTAAAACCTGTCTGAGCGAGTTTAAGACGACATTCGGCTCATAACTCACCGACACATCATCCAAATCATTGAAGGCTTTAAAACGGATTTTAAACGCTTGGTTCAGCTTTTGAATGAAGCTTGTCCGTTTCTCAATCATCTCATCTGCAATAATACTCAGCTGATCGGTGATGATTTTAAAGAAGGTCATGTCATCCTTGAGCGTTAAATTTTTAAGCAATGCGTTTCTTTGCTTCAAAATTTGCTTATATTTTGAGAGAACGAGCATGTAGGGTTTATGGATTTGTGACATCTCGATGTCTAAAAATTGACGTCGATCTGAGGGTTGCCCCTTAATCAATTCCAAATCTTCTGGTGAAAACATCACCACACGATACCCATTGATGTATTCACTCATCTTAGAAATTTGAACTTTATCGATGGATGCTTTAGTCCCTGCATCCGAAATGACCACTTGGTATTGATGTTGATCGGTGGTGATTTCTACTTTCGCATAAGGCTTACCAGACATGATCAACGCTTTATCTTCACTGGTGCGATGCGATTTGGTTAACGAAGCGAAATATATACTTTCTAGAATGCTGGTTTTACCCAAACCGTTGTTGCCAAAAATAAAAACCCGTTTATTTTGGATTTTTAGATGTAAGCTTGGGTGATTCCTAAAATGTTTTAGCTTAATCTCTTTAATCATGTTCAAAGATATAGACGTCTTTACCGATTTGAACTTTATCTTTTGGATAGATTTTCTTACCACGTCTGTTCTCTGGTTCACCGTTATATAAAATCTTGGTTTCTTCTAAAAATGGTTTAACCATACCACCTGTGGAGACGAATCCTGCAGCCTTCACAAACTGCCCCAAAGTGATGAATTCTACGCCTTCAATCTTAAATGTTTTCAAGTTCGTATACCTCGCTTGATTATATTATATCATAATATAAGGATTTTTGTGCCTTTTATTTTCGATTTTTAGTCGTTTTAACACCAAAGACGATGAAAAACAAAAAAAGCCTTAAAACGGAAATTTCAAGGCTTTTTGACGGATTAAATTATTCGATTCGTAGTGGTAAAATCAAGTGAAGCATGTCTGGATCCAACTCACCTTTGATGACAAATGGTTTAATTTCGCCAGCAAAATTAATCGATACTTCGTTTGAATTAAATGCCTTCAATGCATCTGTTAAATTCTTCGAGTTGAATGCAATCTTGATGATTGGTCCAACCACATCATCCGCTGGTACGATTTCTTCAACCGCGTCACCAACTTCGTTATTTGTTGAGGAAACTTCAACAATATAATCTGGACGAATATTTAACTTTACAATGTTATAGTTGTTATCTTTTTCACGTGGGCTTAATACGCTGACACGTTCAACCGCTTTTAGAAGCTCTTCCTTGTTGAATTTAACCACGATTGGGAATTCCTTAGGAATGATTCTGAGTGTGTCCGGATATACACCATCTAACAATCTTGTTTGGAATAAAATATTTCTAAACTTGAACAACACTTTGTTAGGGTTAATGAACATGGAAACTTCTTCGTTGATGGAATCCAATGTTCTAGATAATTCATCTAAGCTACGGTTAGGAATTACAATGTTGAATGATTCGTAATCGTGTGATAGCGGTAAAATCTTTTGTGAGAGTCTGTAAGAGTCTGTAGCGACACAATACAACTTATCATCTTCGTGTTTTAGATTCACGCCAGTTAGGATTGGACGTTTTTCATATTGTGAAGTGGCGTAGTTGGTTTCTTTGATGATCGCTTTGAGTGTCTTAGCTTCTAGCACAATTGGTTTGCCTAAATCTAGGAAGTCAACATCTGGATAATCTTCTGCTTCCATCACTCTGAGTTTAAATTCAGAACGATCAGCTTTGATTACCATCATCTTATTTTCAATAAGAGAAATTTCAACGCGATTAGATACAATCTTACGCATGATTTCGATGAAGTATCTGCCCGGGATAACCGCTTTACCTGGCGAAGTAATAACTAAGGATTCATCGCTAACAATGGTTTGAATAGCGATATCGGTATTTGAGGCTGTAAATACCAGATGATCTTCAAACACTTCGAGTTTAATGCCATTTAAAACTGGTAGTGGTGTTTTGACTGGTAAGCCTCTTTGGATTACATTCAGTGTATCTAATAAAACATCTTGATTAATACTAAAGACCATAATTTTTCTCCTTTTTATTCTTCTTTTCTAATTCATTATTATTGTTAGTTGATGTGGGATTGTGGAAAACCCCAATAACCGCTTACTTACAATATAATTATAACATATTGCCCACAATTTTACCACACATTAGTTGCTTGGTTTATCGATTTTTTTAAGAATATTATCAATCGCTAACTTCAACTGCTCATTATGCTTTAAATCATTCTCAATCTTTTCACAAGCAGCTAAAACGGTTGAATGGTCACGACCACCAAACAAAGCACCGATGGTTTGATAAGCAATATTGTATTTGTTTTTAATCAGATACATGGCGATATGACGCGGTAAAGTGAACTTAGCGTTACGTCTTTTTCCAATCAGATCATGGACACTGATACTGTAATAATCACTGACAACACTTTGAATACGATCATAATTGTTTTCAGTTAAAGCTTCGGTTTTCTTCCTTGTTTTGATCAAAGTATCCAACGCTTCGGCTGCAGTATCCACAGTAATATCAATATTATTGGTTACACAATAGAATAATACACGTTTTAATGCGCCTTCAAGCTCTCTAACGTTGGTCGTAAAGTAACTTGCGATGAACTCGAGTACTTGAGGATTGATATCCATAACGTCCGGTGCTTCGGTTGAAAGTTTCTTTCTAAGAATCTCCACACGGTGTTCTAAATCTGGGATACCAATATCCACCACCAAGCCTTGTTCAAAGCGAGAACTTAAACGCGTCATGATGTTTTTGAGTTCTGAAGCAGGCTTATCTGATGTGATTACAATTTGCTTATTTTGTTGTGATAATAAGTCAAATAAACGGAAGAATTCCATCTGGGTTTTTGGTGCCCCTGCAAGCATTTGAATATCGTCAATAAGTAAAACATCTAAATCGCGGTATTTTTCGTTGAATTGATCCATTTTTTCTTTTTTAATTTGATCAGCCAACTCTTCAATGAAATCCGAGGCTTTAATATAGGATACTTTTTGATTGATATCATTATCCAAAATGTAGTTACCAATTGCTTGCATGAGGTGTGTTTTACCCAATCCAACGTCTCCAAAGATGTAGAATGGGTTTGCAACGATACCTGGTTGGTCAGCTACTTTTAAAGCCATTTGAAAGGCAAATCGATTGGATTTACCAATGACAAAGTTATCAAAGCTGAGGGTCGCGATCAAATTACCCGTGCGGTACTTCTTATCTAAGTTCTTTTCAGGGCCAACAAGCGCTTCTTCGCCCACCATCTCAGATGCCAGCACAAATTTAAATTTTATAGTTTCCTTTTTGTACAAAGACTCAGCTAACGAATTGATTCTAGTAAGATATAATCGTTTGATTCGATCTTTGACATATTCAGATGGGGCTAGTACATAAATATAGCCACCAGAGACTTTCTTGACGGATGAAAGAGGCTCAAATAGATCCTCATATATTTCATCCGAATAAGATGTTCTCAAGGTGTCTAAGATTTGCCCCCACAGTGCATCGTATTCCTTCATATTTTCACTCCAAACTTCTCGTATACATATATTAGCACATACGCATGAGAGTGTATCAAAATCTTATCCACTGAAATTGTGGGAAACTTTTCCTTAAAACAGCCTTGAAAAATCAAATTGTGAATTAAAAGTATCCTTATAATGGCTTAACCATCAATTTTCATCCACTTTCAAAGATATCCACAATTGGGGATAACGTGGGGGAAAGTTTCCCACAAAAAAGTGTTAATAACTTTATTGCAGTAGAGGGCCATAGAATGCGAAAAAAGATTGAAAAAAATTATTGACGATTTGGGTTGACTTTTGATTTCTATATTTATATAATAATACACGCATGGTTTCGTGAGAAAGGTGGTTTATTTATGAAAAGAACATATCAACCAAGTAAACTTAAACGCGTAAAGACTCACGGTTTTAGAGCACGTATGGCTACAGTCGGTGGCAGACTCGTTCTATCACGTCGTAGAGCTAAAGGACGCGCTTCGTTAACTGTATAATTGAATACAACATTTTAAAACAACCTGGACTACTCGATTAAAATATGCGAACTCGCAATTTTTGGGTAGTCCTTTTATTTTAAAAAACAAAACCTTAATATGAAAAAGGTATATCGAATCAAAAAAAATAACGAAATCGATGCGATCATACAAAACAAAAAGAGCATAGGCGATAAATTCTTTGTAGTATACTACAAAGAGAATACCTTAGCACATTTCAGATTCGCCATATCTATCGGAAGAAAATATGGTGGCGCTGTACAAAGAAATAAAATTAAACGACAAATCCGAATGGTCCTGCATAACCAGGCTAAAGGGCTATCCCCTTTTGATTATGTGATTGTCGTAAAAAAAGATGCGAGCACACTTTCTTACCAAGAAATCGCTGCGAACATCTCTAAACATTTATCAAAATTTAAGAAAGCGGAGCACATGAATGAGAAATTATAAAAAAATCCTAGCTGTTTTTGTTGTAATGACCTTGTTAGTGGTTCTATCTGGATGTAGCGGAGACCCAACCAAACCAATTGTGGTAAGTGAGGGTGGCTGGTTCGATTGGTTGCTTGTTATTCCTATCGCATGGATCATGCAATTCTTCGGCGCACTATTTAATAATAGTTTCGCTATGGGTATTATTATCACTACGATCATTGTTCGTACCATCGCATGGCCAATTTATGCTAAAAGTAATGACTTAAGCATTAAAATGGCTGTAGCACAACCAGAAATGCAACGAGTTCAAGCGAAATACGCTACCCGTAAAGACCCAGAATCACAACAAAAGATGCAAATGGAAATGATGGCTGTATACAAAAAGTATGGCATCAACTTCATGGGATGCTTAATGCCATTCCTACAAATGCCAATCTTCTTGGCGATGTATCAAGTTGTTCAAAGAATTTGGCGTACAGGCGGTACGTATGCTGGCCAAGTAAACAACCAATTGTTCTTAGGTATCGATTTGTCTAAATCAGGCAATTTCGGCGCAATCTATGGTCAAAATGGTGACTTAGCAGGCTGGATTCTCGCGATTATCGTTGGTGTAACGATGTTTGCGTTGAACTACTTAGCAATGAAGAAGCCAGCATATTCTAAGAATACTGCGGCACATAACCCACAAAGCACACAAGCAGAACAAACACAAAAGATGATGAAGTATATGCAATATTTTATGGTCTTTATGATGTTTTCAATCTCGCTACAAAGTAATTCACTTGCCCTATACTGGGTAGTCGGTAACATTTATTCAATCGGTCAAAATCTCATAAATCGTTATCTCAATGAGAAGAAATACGAAAAGATGAAAAACAAGGACTTGGTAGGTTAAACTTATGACAAAGAAAGTTGAATTTGAAGCTAAAAACCTTAAAGAAGCTGAAATTAAAGCAGTAGAAGCATTCAAAATGCCTTTACAATACATCAAGATTACAGCTGTGAAAGAAAACAAAGGATTTCTTGGTATTGGTGCATCAACCC
>JAEZHT010000033.1 GCA_023436805.1 Bacillota bacterium | reverse complement strand
TCCAAAATGACTAAGAACGCTCCAATCGCCGCCATGCCGGGAATGGACTAACAGTGATGAAAAAGCCCAACAGTGCAAGCTGCTGGGCTTTTATTTAATCATATGGTGTAGATATTTGACGTTTACAGATAAAACTGCGAAAATCGCAGTTTTTTTACGAAAAAAAAGAACTTTATCAAAAGTTCTTTGGTTAGCGAGTTGGAGCGGGCGAGGGGAATCGAACCCCCATCTCATGCTTGGCAAGCACGTATATTAACCATTATATTACGCCCACAGCATTATTATGATAACAAGATTGGTAGTCGTTGTCAACTACTTTTTTTGGAATTTATTGATGGTCGGGAAGACAGGATTTGAACCTGCGACCTCCTGGTCCCAAGCCAGGCGCTCTACCAAGCTAAGCTACTTCCCGTGTTTACACAAGTGGCGCGTCGTAAAGGATTTGAACCCTCAACCCTCTGATCCGAAGTCAGATGCTCTATCCAGTTGAGCTAACGACGCAGAGCCTTGGTAGATGGATAGTGGCGGTCCGGACGGGAATTGAACCCGCGATCTCCAGTGTGACAGACTGGCATGTTAACCACTACACCACCGGACCGGCAAGAAGAATTATATCACATCAATACATCGTTATCAAGATGAATCATTTCCTTTTTTTCAAATCTTTGAATTGGTTTCAAATGGTCATTTTCTGTTATTTGATACTCTGGGATGTGGGAAACGATTAAATCCATGAGTCCAAGCCTAAATGGACGTGTTTCGGTTAGGTAATCGGAGGCATCAATACGTCCAATCAAATGATTGGTCTGTTTCATATAATAGGTTTTAACCGGTTGTTTGGTTTTGATATGATCCAATTCTTCTGAAAACACTTGAAGCAATTGGTCCATTAAATCATCTTCCTGACATCGATATAAATATAAAATGGCTTGTTGTAAGACCAATATTTGTTGGTGTTGACGTGCAATACGTCTAGATATCACAGGAGATATGGCCAACACCTTCGTTTTTTCTAATAAGAAATCATCGATTTCGGTATCATCATGGATGCCCTTTTCTAATAAAGTTGAATAAAAGTTGAGTAAGTGAATACTGAAATCAGAAGGTCTTTGTTCTGACAAACGCTTTTTCATTTCATCGTATAAATAAGGTGTGATTTCATCGACAAACTGTGAGACCACAGATAAGCCAAAGATGGGATCATCATTGATTTTTTTGTGCGCGACAAAATCACCAAAGATACCTTGTGCAGATAGTGTCGATGTATAGGTAAAAAATGCACTAAAAACCACGATGTAAAAAGTAAATATTGTAAATACAGGTAGATGATAGAAGAATATTAAGTCTAACAATAACATCAAAATAGCAGATACAATGGTGAATGATGGTGCCGCCATCAAACTGAATGAGGTTGCTTTTTGATAGTACCGAATGTCTTTTTCATCATGTATCTGATGGAAATTAGGCATCACCATACCACCACCCAAAATGATGAGTTTTGGGTCGATTTTCAAATGCCAACGGGTATCTTTATAAAATAAGAAAATCAATATCAAAATCATTTTTGGTCGAATGCCATGGAGTAAAAATGCGATTGCGTGGGTGAGTTCATGAAACATAACCACCAAGAAATAAGCCGCAAAAAATATCAAAATGTGATAATAAAATGGCACACCGAAAAAACTATCGAATAGGGTCGACATATAGTCATAAAAAAATGTCATCAAGACAAAAGTTATGACAAAAATGGATAAATAAATGATGTAGGGTAAGGATTTTTTCTTCATGATTTCACCTTAGCCTATTATACCATCAAAAAACGATATTGAAAAAGTGAAAAAATGTGTTAATATCAATACTAAGGGGAAAAGATATGAAAACAAACAGAATATTGCGAAAGGTCCATTTGAACCTTTCTGTTTTGGCTGTAACGCTATCGGTTACGCTGTTGTTAAGCACGGTTTTGTATGCTAAATTTATGAATCAGTCGATGGGTACATTGTTCAATATTTTCGTGTTGGTCATCATGGGGATGATGGTTATCGCGTTAGTGGTTGGATTCATCAGTTACTTAAGACATAGAAAAATCGATACGATGGGAAAGTGGACATTGTCTTTACTAACCTTTGGGATTGGCATATTGGCCTTTTCGTTCGTATTTGAGTTTTTTTTGAAGCCTTAGGGCTTTTTTTAATGAAAGATGCATCGATATGTTAAAATATAAGATGAAAGGTTGTGATCTGATTGAAGAATTTAAATCAAGAAAAAACACCATTTTTTACCAAACTCAAAGAGTATGGTGAATCAGACGTCGTACCATTCGACGTACCTGGTCATAAACTAGGTAGACTACCCAACGATCTCTCTGCGTTTGCAGGCAAAGGCATATACCAACTGGATGCGAACGCACCCAGGGGTCTCGATACCTTAAGTAAACCCACAGGCGTCATCAAAGAAGCCCAAGCCTTGGCCGCAGAAGCCTTTGGAGCGGATAAAGCCTATTTCCTAACCTCAGGTACCACCGGTGGCATCATCGCGATGATTATGGCGACTGTCTCCGCCAAAGAAAAAATCATTTTACCTAGAAATGTCCATAAGAGTGTCATCAACGCACTGATATTCAGTGGTGCCATCCCTGTCTTTGTCAAACCAGACATCGATAATAATTTAGGGATTGCCAACGGTGTCAGTTTATCCAATATGAAAAAAGCCATCGATGATAATCCAGATGCGAAAGCTGTATTCGTCATCAATCCAACGTATTTTGGGGTCGTTTCTGATTTGAAAAACATCGTGGATTATGCCCACAGTAAGGACATGATCGTGATGTGTGACGAAGCCCACGGGGCACAGTTCTATTTTTCAAACTTATTACCACAAAGTGCGATGGCTGCTGGTGCAGACGTAGCAGCGACTTCGATGCATAAAACCGGTGTATCCCTCACTCAAAGTTCAATCCTATTGACCAAAGGTGATCGCATCGATAACGCAAAAATCCAATCAACATTGAATATGATTCATTCCACTTCACCAAGTGCAGTCTTGCTAGCTAGTCTCGATGTGGCTAGAAAACAGATGTATTTTGAAGGTGAAAAAGGGATTAAAAAAGCGTTGGATTTAAGAACGAAAATGATGCCTAAATTCAATGACATTCCAGGTGTGGAAATCATTGGTGAAGATTATGCTTCAAAGCGCGGTTTTGATTTTGGATTTGATTCGACCAAACTTGTCATTAAAGTGGCTGATATTGGTTTATCTGGCTTTGATGTGTACCGTTCACTTAAAGACCGATTCAATATCCAACTTGAACTCGCAGAAACCTATTTAGTCCTAGCCATCATCACTATGGCTACCACCAAACGCGACTTAGATCGCTTATATCAAGCATTAAAGACGATTTCAGATGAAAACTATGAACAAAATCAATCCTTACCGAAGATTAAGTTCCATTACAATTTCCCTGAAACGTTTGTTAGACCAAGAGAAGCCTACCATGCACCGCACAAGATTGTGCCGCTGGCAGGTTCAGAAAACGAAATTTCCGCTGAATCCATCATGGTTTATCCACCAGGCATCCCACTGCTCATCCCAGGGGAAGTCATCAACACCCAATTCTTAGAAGACTTGGATTTTTATCAACAAAGTGGTTCCGTGATTTTCAGTGAGTTAAATAATGGTTATGTGAAAGTAATCGACAAAGATAATTGGCAAAAATGGGAGGACTCAGATGAGCTTTAAAAAAGTAGATTTATCATTTCAAAGTTGTAAATCCGAATACGATGACGCGAGTGTTGTCATCTATTCATGTCCGATGGACGCAACCACTTCGTATCGACCAGGGACCCGTTTCGCAGGCAATGCGATTCGTGTAGACTCGTTTGGAATCGAGTGGTACTCACCGTATCGCGATATGAGTCTAAAAGACTACCCTACTTGTGATATTGGTGACCTAGACTTACCAATTGGCGCAGTAGAAGACGCACTTCAAGTGATTTATGAAACCACCAAACAAATCTTAAAGGACAACAAGAAACCAATGATGATTGGTGGCGAACACTTGGTCACTTTACCAGTGGTTCAAGCGGTTGCTGAAAAGTATCCAGATTTACACATGATTCATTTGGATGCACATACCGACTTAAGAGATGAATTCTTTGGTAGAAAATTATCCCACGCCACTGTATTGAGACGTTGTTTTGATGTCTTAGGGCCAGGTAGAATTTACCAATTCGGAATTCGTTCAGGGGACAAACACGAATTTGAATGGGCAGCTGCAGGCAACACATTCTTAAGAAAGTTTGACTTTGAAGGTTTGGCTGAAGCGATTGAAAAAATCAAAGACAAACCGGTATACATCACCATCGACTTAGACGTATTAGACCCAGGTGTATTCCCAGGTACAGGTACCGCTGAACCGGGTGGGATGCAATATAAAGACCTCTTAAAAGCCTTCGATTTATTTGAAAACTTGAATAACATCGTTGGTGCTGACTTCGTTGAACTCAACCCATATTTAGACCCATCTGGGGCTTCAAATGCGGTTGCTGTGAAGACTTTAAGAGAAATGGTACTCATTTTACACCGTTAAAAAAGATAAAAGACAGACTTAATATGCGAATTTTGTTAAAAAACGATGACTTTTTTTGACAAAATGGACATTTTTATAAATCTGTCTTTTTTTTCAGCCCTGAACAAAGCATTGAATATCAAAGTATTTTATAATGAATATGAAAGGTGGCTTGCCCTATGAATCCTCTAGATAAAAGCAAGAAAATTCAAAATATCTATTTTTATGTATCGCTCGGCATGTTTTTACTGAGCACCATATTATTTTTGGCTGGTTATGTGTTGACTCAAAATGTCATCGCTGCGCCAAGTGCATTGATTGATTTCGCAGTCATTTATTTCAATTACCACTATATCCACTTCATTGCAGGTTTTGGTTTATTGATCTACTACCATATGGAAAAGAAGAAACACCAATTTGAAATGAAAGTCGTTAAGACATTGTTGGGCATTTTTACAACGCCATTCAGTTACATTATATTGTTGATTGGCATCCTCTTACTTGGCTTATCCAGTTGTGCTGGATCTTGACATAGCTCTCTCTAAAAAGCCCATGCAAGCGCATGGGTTTTTGTTAGGTTAAGTCAACAGTTCCAGACACAACCTTATATGAATACTGATGTACCGATAACAT
>JAEZHT010000027.1 GCA_023436805.1 Bacillota bacterium | reverse complement strand
GATCTAAGCTGCCCATTTAATCCCCACTTTCCAACAATGCTTTAAATTCGTCCATCCACTCAGGGACAGGTGCGACCCGTTTTTCTTTAGGATAATACGTTTTCTTTTCGACCTTCGGTTCAGGGTCTTTCATGATATATTCATACGCTTCTTTTTCAGTCGTGATGCCTTTTTGTAACAGCGTATTGAGGACTTTTTCTAAGTAATTCAAGTTTGGCAAATCGGGTTTGATTCTTAAACAAATGATGATGACCGCATTGATGACACCGACTTCCACCGCATTCCGTTCGACAAACTGACGAATCGTCTCTAACGCAAATGCGCTGTTGGTCATTTTCGGTGCGTAGCTACTGATGATATCTTGTGGGCTAAAATCTGACAATTTCGGACGTTCTGAATCCCCTTTTAAGTCAATTTCAATGCGTTCTTTGCCATTGTGTTTTTCATGGTATCTTTGTGCACAGAGATTGATTTTTTCATAAAATAGACCGCTGTGGTCTTCGTCATACGCTTCAACCAATACTTGTTTCATGTCATCTAGGTTAAAACCGTAAACATACATGATGGAAGCGATTTGAGACTGAATCTTTTTGGTAAAAATGCGTTTCTTTTGAAGTCTGACTGGCAACACTTCAAACAATTGATCGAGTTTGAAGTCTTGGTTGATGACAATCCCAGAACCGTTCTTTCGACCCACAATATGGAGTGATGAGGATACCGAATCTAGGGTTTTTACTTGATAGACTTGGTCAAAGGATTTGGTGATGTTTTCATAACCCACCCGATTGATTTCTGGAATGGCGAATCGTTCAAAGAGCCATTCAAAGTTACTTTCACCAATTTCACTCTTTAAGAAACTGCCTAAAATGCCATCTAAAAAGAATTGCTTTGGGGTTAGAGGCATCGTCAAACGATACATAAAAATCGTATCTTTTTGATACGTGGATAATAATCCTACCGCTTCGAGTTTGCCGATGGCATCACTCAAACACTTTTCTTTGATGTTGAGTGCATCCATCAAAAACGATTTTGGGTAGACTTCAGATTGATATGTTTTCGCATTCACCAACGCCGATAAAAATAAATACAACCCATGGCTATCTGTGCCGATGAGTGGCTGGTATAAGAGTGCTAATGTGGATGAATCATCGAGTGATAAGGTACCACTGCCGATGACCCAAAACGATTCATTTTTCATGTGACACCTATTTTTCTTAGTTGAACTTCTTTTCGTTTAATAGTTTTTGAAGTCTCGCATAAATTTCAGCGATGACTGCTTTACGACGACCAAAATCAAACATCACATCGACGTTGAAAACAAAATCGATGGCAGTTTGACGACGTTGTAAGCTGACAATTTTAACATCTAATGTCTCATTTTTACGTTCAAAAATAAATTCACCATACGTATCGTCTTGGTGCTTTAGGTTGAAGCCAAACCCTTTTAAAATGGTGAGTACGGCTTGTTGGCATTCCTTGTAGTCGTTTTGATACCAGCGGGTTTGAAGGCGGGCATCCTTGTTTGAATCTGTGGTGCGATAAATTGGCATGTGGTTCCTCCTAAATCAATACTTTATCGATGATTTCATTGACGCGGTCAAGCGTCTTTTGAATCGAACCGGAATTGTCAATGACAATGTCGGCTTGATTGACTTTATCTTTGAGTGGCATTTGTGCAGCAATCCGTTGGTTCGCTGCTTCTAATGATAATTGATTTCTAGCCATTAAACGTTGGCGTTGGGTGTCTTCGTTGACATAGACCACCATGACTGAATCACAGATGGCTTGTCCACCTGTTTCATATAGTAATGGGATGTCAACCACCACCCACGCTTCGTTGGCATGTTTTTCAATTTCAAGTTTTAAATTTTGATAGACTTTCGGGTGTAATATGTGCTCTAAATCTTTTTTGGCTTGATCATCGGAAAAGATGATGTCGGCCAAGGCTTTACGATCCAAGCCTTCACTGGAAACAACCGTTGGAAATCGGTTTTGAATTTCAGCCAAGACTTGGTCATCTTTATAAAGGTCATGGACCATCGCATCCGCGTCTAGTACCGTGAATCCCCTTTGTTTGAAATGTTGACTGACCAAGGATTTGCCGGAAGCAATCCCCCCAGTGATGCCAAGGACTTTCATATAACTCACCTCGATTGACACTTTTTACAATAAAAACTAGAACGGCCATTGATGACTTCACGAACGATGGTGGACCCACACGAATCACAGGTTTCACCCTCACGTTGATGGACCATCAATTTGAGTTGAAAACGACCAGAGACACCGAGTTCTGACACATACGTTCGAATGGTTGTCCCCCCCGCTAGTATAGCTTGATTTAAAATCATTATGGCATTTTCAATGATGGCTTTCGCTTCTTTTTCTTTGATTTGATTGGTTTTTCTTAAAGGGTTAATTCGACAAGCGAATAAGATTTCATCGGCGTAAATGTTACCGATACCTGCGACGATGGTTTGGTCTAACAACGCAGTTTTAATCGCTTTTTGTTTGTTTTTCAGTGTTTGATAGAATGCCTTTGGATCGATATCAAAAGGTTCTTTAGCGAGTTGATTTAATGGGGGTAATAAAAGATAATTGTCTTTATCCCTCAAATCAAACGTTCCAAACTTCCTAGTATCATGATACCTCAAAGACAACCCATCGGATAAATGGAATACGATGTGTTCATGTTTTAATCGGGGTTCGTCAGGTTCTTTGAAGAAATAACGCCCCTCCATCCTGAGATGACTGATGAGGACATGGTCTGTTAACATGAAACAAATGTATTTGCCGTAACGTTTGATGTCTAGAATGGTTTGACCCATCAAGGCTTGTTGGGTATCTTCATCCATCATTTTGTCATAATGGACATCGACTTGTTGAATCGTTAACCCTTGGATTCTTCTTTTAAGGACCGTTTTGACGGTTTCGACTTCAGGTAGTTCAGGCATGTTATTTCAACTCATACCAGTTTTTACCGGTATCACAGGAAGATTCCAATTGTACTTTGAGTTTCACTGCTTTAGACATGATGCTGGGAACGACACTTTGCATCTCAGAGAGTTCAGACTCAGGGACTTCTAAAACGAGTTCGTCATGGACTTGTAAGAGGATGCGGGATTTTTTCTTATTTTTATAAATATAAGCATGCAAATCGATCATCGCTTTCTTGATGATGTCTGCTGCAGACCCTTGAATCGGAGCATTCATGGAAGTACGTTTACCAAATTCACGTACGGCGTAGATTGGGCTTTCGAGTTCACCAATGTAGCGTCTACGTTTCATCATGGTCGTGACATAGCCATTTTTGATGGCGTTTTCCACGGTGGTTTCCATATAGGTTTTGATTTCAGGGTAGATGCTTAAATACTTGTCGATGAAGGCTTGGGCTTCCCTAGGGGTGGTGTGGATATCTTCCGATAAGCTCCACGCACCGATGCCATAAATGATGCCGAAGTTGACGGCTTTGGCTTTACGGCGTTCCTCTGAAGTTACCGTTTCTGTACCAAAGACTTCTTTCGCCGTACGGGTATGGATGTCTTCGTGGTTGTTGAACGCTTCAATCAACCCTTGGACATTCGCCATATCGGCGAGTACCCTCAATTCAATTTGAGAGTAGTCGGCTGAAACGAAATAATGGTTGGGTTTTGAAGGGACAAACAATTTTCTGATTTGTCTGCCTTCTTCGGTTCGGATGGGGATATTTTGAAGGTTCGGTTCTAATGAAGATAAACGACCAGTCGCGGTGAGCGCTTGGGCGAATATCGTATGGACTTTCCCGTCACTAAATATGCTTTGTTCGATGCCTTCAATGTAGGTTGAATAGAGTTTGGTCAATTGTCTGTATTCCAAAATCATTGGAATGACGGGGTGCTTATCCATCAAGGTATTGAGCACATCGACATTCGTTGAAAGATTTTTCGTTTTTGTTTTCTTCGATGGGTCTAACCCCAAATCGACGAATAAGATTTCTGCCAATTGTTTTGGTGAACCAATATTGAAGGTTTTACCTACAGACGCATAAATGTTGTTTTCAATCGTATCGATGCGTGATTTTAAAGCCGATTTTTGATTTTTAAGTTCGGTTTGGTCTACCGCAATCCCACTGTATTCCATATCGGATAACACTGTCGATAGTGGCATTTCGATTTGATTGAATAGATCCAATAAATCGAGGTCTTTGAGTTTTTCAATTAAAATCGGTTCGAGTTGATAAATGGCTTTCGCTTTTTTCGCGACATGGGCTGCATAAACATCCAATGCTGGTAAGCCTTTTTTCGCCCCTTTACCATAAATGAGTTCATCGTATTCGATATCTTCGTACTCAAAAGCCATACAAATGACCTTAAAGTCTTCTTTCGCAATCTTTTGATGGATGAGGTAGCTCGATAATAATAAATCGAACTTGACCCCTTGGAGGTCGTACCCCAACCATTTCAAAGCGGTTCTAAATGCTTTTTGGTCATAGGTCAATTTCGGTATATTCGAATCGGTTAGATAAAGTTGGAAATCAATCGATGCGAGACCGATGTCTTTTGGAATAAAGTAGTGGGTTGACCCATCGGATAAACCAAACCCAATGATATCTGAGGTATGGTAATTGAAATCTGCCAATTCCATGTGGATGGCCATGTTTGGTTTTAAAATCTCAACGAATTCATCGTGGTCTTGAATGATTGTATACTCAAAATTGGATGCTTTTTGAACGGGTTTATCCAAACGTTTGATGAATACATGTAAATCCATGTCGTTGTAAAAAGAAACCAAGCCATCATAATCGACTTCTTTTCGTTCGATGTCGTCTAAATTAAAATCGAGTGGTACGGCCAAATCGATGGTAGCGAGCATTTTCGATAGGATGGCTTTGTCTTCGTGTTCACGGATGCGTTCACCCAATTTACCAGCGATTTCATCTTTTTTAGTCAATATTTCTTCTAGTGTGCCATAGGTTTGTAAGAGCTTAACTGCGGTCTTTTCACCTACCCCAGGGACGCCAGGGATATTATCGGATGGGTCACCCATCAAGGCTTTTAAGTCAATCATTTGGGTATGGTTGATGCCGTATTTTTCATGGAATGTTTTTGGTGTTAAACTTTCAATGTCCGTCACACCTTTTTTGAGTAAATGGATCGTCACATTGTCACTGATCAGTTGTAAAAGGTCACGGTCAGAGGAGTAGACCGAGACTTCAAACCCACGGTTGCAGGCTTCTTTGGATAACGTACCAATGATGTCATCGGCTTCATACCCCACTAAACTGTAGTCTGGGATATTTAAATGTTTTAAGTAAGTATGAATGAGGGGAATTTGCTGAGCCATTTCCGCAGGCATCGGTGGACGACCCGCTTTATAGTCATCAAACGCTTCATGGCGTTTTGTTTTTTCTTTAGTATCAAAAGCAACCAATACGTGGCTATAAGGCTGTTGAAGGATTTTATCCACCATATTGACAAAGCCAAAAAGGGCATTCGTATATACCCCTTGTTTATTTTTCATTAAATCGCCACCGAGATAAGCGGTCGCGTAGTAAGCTCTAAAGAACAATGAGTTACCATCAATCAGGATCAATTTCTGCATAATTTGTCTCCTTTATATGTATTTTAACATATAGGTTTTAAATACTTTTCCACCAGTTTTGTGGGTAATTGATAACAGTTTAGAAAAAAAGCCAAGTTAGTTAGAATCTAAATTGGCCTTTATTTTTGCCTTTGCCTTTTTTCATCTTCGGTTGTGGTATCAACTTCGATGGGTCTTTTTGAGCGGTTTTCATGTCGGATTCTGACATCTTCGACATCTGTTTCGCCATTTGTTTTTGTTGGTCTAACGCCGCTCTTAAGCGGTTGACATCCGAGACTTGAACCCCTGCACCACTGGCGATACGGGAGCGGCGTCTCGAAGATTCTTCGATGAGTTTAGGATTTTTGCGTTCTGCTTCGGTCATCGAATGGATGATCACAGACATCTTTTCAAATTGTTTATCATCCACGTTATTGAGGGCGTCTTTGTATTTCGCAACCCCAGGCATGAATCCTAAGATTTTAGAAACCGAACCCATTCGTTTGATCATTTTAAATTGTTTGAGTAAATCGTTATAGTTATAATTGCCAGAAAGCATTTTTTCCATCATGCCCATGGCTTCATCTTCATCGATGTTTTGGGTTGCACTCTCAATTAACGTGAGGACGTCCCCCATCCCAAGGATACGGCTGGCCATACGTTCAGGGTGGAACACTTCAAACGCATCCATCTTTTCGCCATTCGAAGCGAATTTAATTGGGATTTGTGAGATTTCACGGATCGATAAGGCAGCACCCCCACGGGTATCGCCATCGAGTTTGGTGATGATGGCACCAGTGGTGTTGAGCTGTTCGTGGAAACTTTGAGCGACAGATGCTGCCACTTGTCCAGTCATCGCGTCAACGGTTAAAAGGATTTCATCTGGTTTCGCAATCTCTTTAACATCGATCAGTTCTTGCATCATCTCTTGGTCGATGTTCAAGCGACCAGCGGTATCGATGATGACGACATCATAGTCGTTTTCTTTGGCGTATTTTAAACCATTTTTAACGATGGTTTGGGCTTTAATAATCCCTTCTTGGTAGACAAATATGTCGAGTTGTTTACCGAGGGTCATCAATTGTTCAATCGCGGCTGGACGGTAAATATCGGCTGCGATAAACATGACCTTCTTCTTTTCGGTCTTACGAATGAAGGCTCCAAGTTTACCAATCGCGGTGGTTTTACCGGTCCCTTGAAGACCCACCGTCATGATGGTCGTTAAACCACTCGCCTTATAAGTGATACCGACGGTTTCATCCCCCATGACACGTTTGAGTTCATCAAAAACAATCTTGACGACTTGTTGTCCTGGGTTTAAGCCTGAAAGAATTTTTTGACCCAACGCTTTTTCTTTGACGTTGGTCGTAAATTGACGGATGACTTTTAAATTGACGTCCGCTTCTAATAACGATAAGCGGACCTCACGCATCATCTCATCGATGTCGGTTTCATTGAGTTTTCCTTTGCCGGTAATGCGGCGCATTGCCATCTGAAGACGGCTACTTAAACTGTCAAATGCCATTATAAATCATCCATTTCTGCGAGTTTTTCTAAATATTGAACGTCTTTCGTTTCTTCATATAATTTGATTAAATCCATGCGTTCATGCTTCTTATTCAATAATTTGAGTTTGGCTTCGTAATGTTCCAAATGTTCAATCGCGTTGTTGAGTTGATCGAATACAGCGTTTCGCGATACTTTAAAATCATGGGCAATTTCCGCTAAAGAAAAATCATTTTGATAATACGCAATAAAATACGCCTGTTGTTTTTCTGTTAACAAGACCCCATAAAGTTCAAACAATTGATTGAGTCGTTCGGTTTTTTGTAGTTGGTCCATAATCAATCTCCGAAGAAATCTGAGAATAAGCCATAGATATATTCTTCAATATCAAACAATACCAAGTCATCGATCTTTTCACCTAAACCAATGTATTTGATTGGTAAATGATATAAATGACGGATGGCTAACACGATGCCACCTTTGG
>JAEZHT010000047.1 GCA_023436805.1 Bacillota bacterium | reverse complement strand
ATTAAAGTCTTTTGAGATTCATTTGGATAGATTCGAAACTTAAAGGCTTTGTTCATCCTAAATCCCCCCATTTCAATGTATTTATGTATAGTGATTATTCAACTATATTATAACATTATTTATGGGTATTTGTATACATAAATAGAAAGCAATATACGAATCAATTCATCCCGCTACCTGAAGAGGGTGTGGACTTCTTGATTGTGTTGTTAAAACGCCACAACTCATCGATATACAATTCTCGATTAATCACAGTATCACCTCTTGATTTCGATTATAGTCGAAATTATATGCGTTTTAGCTTTTAATTTCGATTGTAGTCGAAATTAAAAGACAGTCCTTTCGAGACTGTCTTATACAATTTACCAATGATTAACCACGCGTTCCGCGAAACCCATGACGTTATGAAATTCAATTTTCTGACCATTCTTTATGGTGAAATAGCCACTGAATTTGCCAAAGACTTGATGTTGAATGGATTTGATGACTACCACATTAGACGCGCTTTGACGGTCTAAAATCGGATGAAATGTGAGTTCAATATCACCAGATTTAGAGGTGAATGTCCAAGGACTCATGTAATCATATTGGTCATGCTTCTTTGGAATATTAAAAGTGATGTCTTCAAACTTATAGCACTGTCCATCGTAATAAAACATATTTTCACTGGCTTTGGAGGTATCCCCAAAGCCATAACCCAAGTTAAAGCCAATGCGCTTGCCTTCGAATAAATCAGAAGCACTGGACCAATACCAGGTATTCTTATAGGTCCAAACACCTCTACCCCAGTCGAGTGTGCCAAACGCGTGAATAAGAGGGAAAGTATCTTGTCCAATCGTATAACTACCGGAGACATCCATCAAATTGATTTTGTGGTTGTAATAGAAATGTCCTTTGGTTTCAAATGGTGTCGCGATCACCATGGAGCTGTTTTCTTTTTCGGTTAAAACAATATCTGCGGATAGCGTCTTATTGTCTTTAAAGCGGTCCATTCTTACCTTTAAATGACGCTTATCATTTTCGATTAAAAATTCAAACGAGAATCCCTTCTTTTGAAAGACCACGTTGCCCACCCTCGATGAACTTGGCATACCCAATCGTTTTAGCGGGAAAAAGCCCATCGGTGATTTCGTATGTTCGGTTTTATGTTCAAAATCAAAGGTGGTGATGGAAACCAGCCACATGTACGAATTATCAGCGACCGTAAAAGCGATGCCGTGTTTATGATTACCTATGTAGTAGTAATCCCATTCTTTGGTGCGCATCCCTTTGACGGTGATGTCTTTACGGTCATACGCACGAATCAAATCTTCGTGATAACCCGCTTCGATGAGATTGCCTCGTTCATCGAGTAAAGGGCCTTTGGTCAAACGATTTTCCACAATAACACCTCTTTTATACTTTCAGTATAGCATAGGAAAAGAAAAAGCGTGAAATCATCACGCTTTTAACTGAGTAATTGTTCAAAAAAAGACTTAATTTTTGAATATTTAATGGGGTTCGTTTGAATGGTATTAGACAAAATATCTTTATGGCTTTGTAAGAAGGATTCGTTTAAAGCGGTATCCCCTTGAACCACCAGTGAACATTCACCCAATTGATCAAAGGCTGAATTGTTTAGATTCGTAGACCCAACGATGAAGGTATCATCGATTAAGATCGCTTTCGCATGTACCAAACCTTCATATAAAAAGACGACTGCACCTGCTTGTTGGAGTTTATGCATCCAGTGAAGGTTATATTCGGTTTGAAGGTTAGAGACTTTAGAGGTCACGATGGTCACTTTCACGCCACGATTTAAGGCGTTAAATAGGACTTGCATGGCGGATTTCGCACCGAAATAGGCCATATGCATCAAAATGCGATAATTTGCTTGATTTAATAGGTGTGTTAAGTCTTTTTTGACTTGAAAATCGTTCGGTCTATTCATCACATAATCGATGTTTCGATCGACGTCATAGGCTTTTTTACCCTCAAATCGGGTTATGAAATAGGCCACTTCATCGGGGTTATCGATTCTCACCATATAATCTAAATAGGTTCTACCTTGAATGTCTTGTCCATTTTCTTTGTCTTCGATATTGACCCCACCGATGTATAAAATGGTATCATCGATGACATAAAACTTAGTATGGTCTTTGAGGATTGAGGTTGATAGTGATAAGTTCGGATGTCTGATGAATTTGTTCAAGGCTTCATTGGGCTTTTGTTGATAACCTTTGGGTTTTCTATCATCAGCGTAGCCAAGATCGATGATTTTCGCTAAGATATGGATCCCTTTTTGTTTTTCTTTATGGAATAAGCTCTGTTTATTCTCTTCTGCTTTTTCAAAAATAGACCCATAAGCATCTTTTTGAATCGTGACTTGAACCCCTCGATCTAACGCATTTTGTAAGTGATTTAAGAGTTGATTGCCAATCTGATCATCACGCCAAATGAACATTTGAATGAGGATACTTCGTTGGGCACGATCGATGTCTTCTAAAATGGCTTTAAATGCTTCGTGGCCATAGGTAATGAGTTTCATTCAGCCACCTCATTTTTAATCGCGACACGGAGTTTCGCACTGTTTGATCGGCTGTTTTCCGCCAGTTCTTGTTCTGAAGGCAGTATCGGTTTTTTGGTGGCTAAACGGAGGGGTGGTGTAGGCAAATGAATCATAGGAATGCCTTTAGGGACATGGACTTCACTGTGGGTTTTAAAAAAATGTTTGACGATTCGATCTTCTAACGAATGGAACGTAATGATCGACATCACGCCCTCAGGGTTTAACATCGATAATAGTTTAGGTAACGTGCGTTCAAGTACCCCTAACTCATCATTTACAGCGATTCTTAAGGCTTGAAATACTTGTTTCGCTGAGTGGGATTTGGATTTATATTTATACATGTCGGTGATTTTGACCAGATCGAAGGTCGTATGGAGGGGTCTAGATTCAATGATTTTTCGCGCAATCGGTCTGGCGAAATCCTCTTCGCCATACACTTCAAACATATAAACGAGTTCTTCGAATGAAGCGTTATTCACGATATCATAAGCGGTCTTGGTTTGGTTTTGATTCATCCGCATATCCAATTTCGCATCTTGCATGTAAGAAAACCCTCTCGATGCGTCATCAATTTGAAAGGATGACATCCCCAAATCCATAACGACACCATCAATCTTCTCAATCCCCAATGCTTGTAATTCTTCTTTTATAAATTCAAAGTTAGAAGCGATGGCTGTGAAGTTTTTAAACCCTTTTAAGCGCTCTTGAGCTGTCTTTAAGGCGTATTGGTCTTGGTCGAAACCAAAGAGGTGTCCCCCTTTTAACGACAACAAAATGGCTTCACTGTGTCCGCCACCCCCAAGGGTCGCGTCCACGTAAATGCCATTTTCTTTGAGGTTGAGTGCGTCAATCGATTCTTTGAGTAATACACTGTAATGTTTCATATTAAGGGTTATCGAAATAGCGATATTTTAAAATCGCGTCGTTGATCAATTTATATCTTAAGAACCAATCGGCGATACTTTGAGCCTCTGCTTGGTAATCTGGATTAGACACATACAACATTGGCACGATCATATGATAATCATCGGTAAATAAGTCGAGTGTCATTGGGTTATAGGTATATGAGCGATTATTGGATGTGATATCCACACCAAAATGGTACACTTCATTGAGGTTGAATAGGTTGCTGACGGTACGCTTGATGTCGGCTTGACCACGAACCATAGATGTATCCAAACCATATTGACTTAAATCCATACCTGGTGCGTAAATCATGAATGGTACGTTGTGTGCCAACGCTTGGAATTCTTGGTGGGTGAGTTCTGGATAAATTTGACTTAAATCCGACATCGTCATGTTGCCGGTGTGGTCACCATACATCATGAATACCGTATCTTCTAATAAACCCAAATCGCTTAAGTTTTGGAAGAACGCTTCAAAAACAATGTCAAAGCGGCGGTTGAAATCAAAGTAGTTGCCCAAATCTCTTAAGATGGTATTTTCCCATACATTGACGCCTGTAATGCCTTCGACATCAAAATAAGGGGTATGGGTAACTGTAGATAAGGCAAATATGAATTGGTCTTCGTCTTTTTGTAAGACATCGGTCACATAATCAAAAATGACGGTATCATCGACCCAACCATTGATCACATCGATCTCTGGGTCGTAATAATTTTCTGCCAATAAGCGTTCAGCTGGGACAAACTCATCGAAACCCAACAATTCATAATTGATGAATCGTTTATAGAAGGATTCGTTAGACCCATTGATGCCGTATGTAGTGTACCCTTGTTCTTTAAATAGACTTGGGATGGTTTCAAAGTTTTCTGCCAAATAGTCGAAATACGTGACAATTTGTCCGGTTGGGTATAACCCTGTCAATCCAGCAAATTCGGCGTCACTGGTTTTACCGACGCCAAAGTTGGAATAGAAATTATGATAATATAATGTTTCATTGGAATTGGCGATGCTATTCATGAATGGCATGATTTCATAATCTACGCCATCGACTTCAACACTTAAGTTGATGAGATAATCATTCATCGCTTCTAATTGGAAAATGACCAGTTTTTTACCTTCAAATATACCAGTTAAATCACTATTCACACAACTTGGATTCGATTCATAATTGAGTGGACAAGTAAGTTTCGCATTTTCAATGTAGGCATCCACTTCGGCTTTTAAATCCGGTTTGGTCTCTAAGACCGGTTCTGGTTGTGGAATGACGGTATAGCTGATTAAATCCACCAAATAATAGTTATAAATACCCATCGTTTGAACCCCTTTGAGGGCGTTACGATGTTCTTCATAAAATGTATTGTTGATGTGGTTGTAATAGACGAATTGTGAGAACGTGGTCATCAATAACCCTAATGTGAGTGCACTGAGGGCGAATCTTCTTTTTCTCGAGGTTTCAATCCAGTGTGGTGTTTCTTTAAATGGTTTGTGCATGAATAAATGAACAGCCAAATATATGAATGCGAAAGCTGGAATTAAGGCGATGTATTGACCCATTCTGAATAGATTACGCCATAGATGGATGGTCAATTGTTGACCCAATACTGGGGCACTGTTGGAAAATGTTCTCGCATTGAAGAATGAGAAGGCTGTCCCATAATAAAACTGATAAATCTTAAGTGAAAACACCAAAACCGATAAGCCAACCCCAAGGATCAGTACCGATAAAGTGAAATATTTTTTATTTTTAAATAAGAGTAAAAATAGCCCAACGAGGACACTGAGTAGACCCAAGTCTCCGACCCAAGCATTGATTCGAATGCCAAGTGGTTCATAATACAAATTCATCCCTGGGTTAAAAAATTGTGCAGTGACCATCACCCGATTCAACATCGTTAAGATGAGAAAAGCAAGTATGGTTAAAAGGATATATCCTTTGTCTTTAATACGTTTCATAGAAAAACCTCATTTTTAATAATTCATGAATATCTTATAACTTATTGCTTACTTTGTAAAGTCATTTAGAAATGGGGGTGAATTTTGGGTAAAGAAAAAGATGCCTATCGGCATCCTTCTTTAAATCTGATTTATTCAGATTCTTTGACGTTAACTACTTTATTGCCTCTGTATTCCCCAGTGGTTGGAGATACTCTGTGAGGTAATACTAAGTCACCAGTTTGTGGGTCTACCACTAAAGTTGGTTTGCTTAGTTTGTAGTGTGTACGACGTTTTCTTTTTGCAGTCTTAGACGTGCGGCGAAAAGGAATTGCCATCTTCACACCTCCTATTTTTTGTCAAAATGGTCCTTTAATTGAGCGAATACTTCATTGACCTTTGGTTCTTCTTCATACAGATCCCTTGGCGCATCTTCAGCGTAGACTTGCATCGGGATCATCGGTATGATGGCACCCCAAATGATGTCGCCTAAGTTGATTTTGTCCTCAATAATCATGTATTCAGCGTCACTGGTTTCTGAAACATCTTCCTCAATTTTAAAACTGAGCGGGAAACTCACTGGTTTTAATGTGATTGCACAAGGGAGTGTCAATGTGGTTTCGATGTTTAAATCAAAGTGCACATATCGGCTCTGTAAAAACTGGACTTGTCCCGTGACACGGACCAAATCAATGTCATACATGAGTGTCTGATCTTTCAATCGATGTTTGAAGTCTAATGAGAGATCGAACCCCTTATTGGCATATTCGGTTTTTAGCTTTTCAAGTGTTAAAATCATACAATCACCAGCTTGATTAATTATACATGGTTTTATATCGATTGTCAAACATTAATCTAAGATGTTATTTCAAAAGAAAAAGCCCACGGAAAGTGAGCTATAATCCACGTTTGGCACGCAACAATCTCATGACGATTAAAAGCACGGTTTGTGTGTCTTCAGGAATCGAAACCCCAGCTTGAAGGTCTTTACGTTCAACCACGACATCTTTGAGTCTCACGGTTATCGCGTGGTCATTTACTAAGTATAATTGTAAGTCGATATAATGGTGGTTTGTTCCTCTTTCGTAGAAACGAATGGAATTGGTTTCAATCGAAACGATCGAACCGTATGGGATTTCTACCGTATAATCGTCTGAGAACGCCCCGCGTTCATGGTCGATGAGTGCGGTATAGTAATACAGCTGATGTTCACCAAATAAAAGTACGGTGACCCTCGCTTGATTGAAGCGGATGTGGTCATTTTTCTTAGACATCTTGAATAAGACGCTTGACCCTTTAAAGAACGCTTCAGGTAAAGACACCACCAATGGGTTGAGTTCATTGGTATCGGCTTCGGTAAGTCCTAGCAAACCCCTAGCTCGCACCAAGGCTTGCTCATAATCCGCTTTTGCATAAGCATCGAAATCTTGAGCACCTTTGATCTTTTTACGAAAATACTTTTTCATGAATTTGGCGCGGTCCATAGGTCCATCCCCCTTTGATGGTTATATCTAGGTTTATTGTATCAACTAAATGATTTTTAGTCAATGAATGCACCAACATCCAACATTATCTTAAGTATTATTGCACTTTTATTTTTGTTTTTAGGTGCAATTTTTGCACTTTAAAGAAACATAAAGGTGCAAACCATTATTCATACGACAAAAAATCCCTTAATTGAATAAGGGATTTTGATTGGTTTTTTTCAGTTATCTTAGTGGGTAAGGATGGATGTAATAACCATAGCCACAAATAAAAAGGACACGACAGCGGTGAATCTTACTAAGAAGAGTTCTAAGCCTCTCGCCTTTGAATTTTTAAATAACTCTGATTTTTCACCTGAAAATGCGCTTGCGACATCGTCTTGTGAAGATTGTAAAGCAACTGCTACGATTAAGAATAAACCTAGTACCATAGCGATCCAATCAGCAAAATTCATGTGGGTACCTCCTAAAATACACTTTATTGTATCAATTTATTGGTTGGTTGTCAACAAGACTTAATTAAAGAGTGCTTTTGTGTCGTTGATCATCGTCAGGGTCGATTGATATCCTCCGGATACAATGTACCAAGCGATTGAATCTAAGACGATAATTCGGTTGTTTTGGGCTGCATTTGTTGAGTTTACAAGTGCGTTATCAAGCACCCCAATCGATGCTTCTCCACCCACCGCTGCGGCTCGGTCCACCACGAAGATGACGTCTGGGTTTAAGGTTTGAATGTATTCGAATGAAATGATGTCCCCATGGGTATTCGCATCCCCATTACCAAAATTAGCATCGGCTGCTGGGAAAGCGAGTTCGTTATGAATAAAACTGAAACGAGAACCCAACCCATAACCAGAAATATCATCGCCATTGGTCATGACAATCAAGGTTTTGAAGTTGTTCATTTGAGCCAACAATTTCACTTCAGCGGTTTTGGTTTGAAGGGTGTTTTTCATCGTATCAAACGCTTCATTACCCCCAAAAATGGATTTCAAGTTGTTTAAATTTCGTTCAACACTCTCTAAGTACTTGGTGTTATCGACAGCGACATTGAGTACAGCTACGCCACCCAATTCGGCTTTTAATTTATCATAGGTCCATGCACTTCTTGAAGAAATGATGACTAAATCTGGACTGAATAAATCCAAGGTATCAAAATTAGGTTCGAATAATGTCCCTGCATTGGTAACTGAGTCGATGTTGTATTTGCTTAAGTAACTTGGAACGTTAGACTTTACAATCGCTAATTTTTCAATGTTTAAGGCTTCAATGCCCACATGGTCTAATATATCTAAGACACCAAAATCAAAGATGGCGACATTTTTAGGGTTGGTCGGGATGACTTCATCCACCGTTTCTGTGGTTGATTCCGTATCCGTTCTTGAAGTGGCGTGTGTCACTGTTTGAGTGATGGTGACCGTTTCAGGGTATTCTTTATTGTCATCCACGATGGTGCATGCTGCTAAAAATAGGCTCATGGACATAACCATGATTAAAAACAAAAATTTTTTCATATCTTTTCTTCTACACTTTCTTGATAGTATATACAATACTTCTTACCATTGACACCGGCGATACAAAACTCATGGTCAAATACATAGTCTAAAATGTCTTTTTCCATGATTTGATCCGGAGTGCCTTCTTGGATGATTTTGCCATCTTTCATCGCGATGATGTGATCGGAGAAGGTGGCTGCGAAATTGATGTCATGTAAAACAATCATGACGGTTTTTCCAAGCTTTTTAACCAAATCCTGGAGGATGAGCATCATATCAACAGAATAACGCATATCGAGGTTATTGAGTGGTTCATCTAACAAGACGTATTTGGTGTCTTGTGCCACAATCATCGCGATGTATGCGCGTTGTTTTTGGCCACCAGACAATTGGTTAATGCTTTTATGTTCGACTTCTTTGAGTCTTAAGAACTTTATGGCCTCATCGATTTTGGCTTCATCTTCTTTTGTAAGATTGCCTTTCGAGTGTGGCCAACGACCGAAGCTAACGAGTTCTCTGACCGTTAAATTGACATTGATCTGATTCGTCTGTTTAAGGATAGCTATCGCCTTGGCAAAGACATTGGGCTTGATTTTTGAAATGGATTCCCCATCCAATAAAACAGTACCTGAATCGGCTTCAATCAGTTTTGAAATTACGCCTAAAAGTGTCGACTTCCCAGCCCCATTGGGTCCAATGAGGGCCGTGACTGCGCCATCTTTGATGGTCAGATGGATGTCATCTAAGACAACCAAACTGCCATATTTTTTAGAGACTTGTTTAATTTCAATCATGCTTGTTTTTCTCCTTTCACCAAGATAGAAATCATATATAACCCACCGATGAGGTTGATGAGGGTAGCTAGTGAGGTATTGAGGTTCAAGGTGGTCAAAATGAATTGACCCAACACTAGGAACACAATACCTAAGAGGCTACTCATCCATAACAGCGGTTTATGATAATCCGTCTTGAGTATTTCTCTTGAGAGATTGACTGTGATTAACCCTAAGAACATGAGCGGTCCGACTAAAGCTGTGGATACCGAAATGAGGATCGCGATATAGATCAAATGACGGTTCATCAGCTTATAATAGGATACCCCCAAGCTTTTCGCTTGGTCTTCACCCAAATTCATGACATCAAAAGACTTCGTATCTTTGGCCATCAAAATGATCATGATGACTAAGATGGGTAGTGCGAGATACCATAAAATATCGGTGTTCATGTTGGTTAAGGAAGCCATCGAACGTGATGTCACCACCAGAAAATCGTCCGGATCGATGATTCTGGATAGAAATGACGTGAGGCTCCCCATGAGGGTTCTAAATACAAGTCCCACCAATAAGAGCAATGCGAGGTTGTTTTTCCCTTTTTTTAATACGAATCCGTATAACAATAAGGAAGAAAACACCATTACCAATGTCGATAATATGAAATTATAGTAAGGGTTCGCTATCAGTACAGTGCTACTACCAAACAAAAACACAATGAGCGTTTGTGAGAGCACAAACGTTGAATCAAACCCAATCACGCTAGGGGTAAGAATTCGATTTTGAGTCAGTGTTTGGAAGAATAATCCAGTGATGCCCATGGTGAATGCGACCACAATCATCGCGACCACTCGGGCACCACGTCTCGATAACCCACGTTCTAATTGACCAATGGTAATCACATCTATACCAATGAGCCAATAAGTGAGGTACAGTATCACTGCAAGTAGTGCGAGTAGCCCTACCATAATTAACGGTTTAAAGAATTTATTTGGCATGATTGATCCTCCTATAAATGAGATATAAGAAAATAATCGAGCCCAAGACACCCATGGTTAGTGATACAGGTATCTCATATGGGTAAATGATGACCCTTGAAAGAATATCACCAATCAAAACAAAGACAGATCCAAATAAGGCGATATCAATCGCATTCTTTTTGACATTATCGCCATAATAAATAGATACCAAGTTCGGTACAACCAATCCAATGAATGGGATAGAACCGACTACCACAAAGATGGCTGCAGTTACCATCGAAATGATGACTAACCCCATCATCATGGTTCGTTTATAATTGACCCCTAGGTTTTTAGCAAAGTCTTCCCCAATCCCGATGATATTAAATTGAACCATATATATAAATGCGAGAATGAGTGGTGGTATAACAACATAAAGCAATTCGTAATTACCTGCGATTTTGGTTGTAAAACTGCCTACCCCAATCGTATCGATGAATTGGGTCGCGTTGAACTGGAAGGCTAGAAAAGATACAATCGCAGCGATGATACTACCAAACATCATCCCAATTAGAGGGACATAGATTTCGTTTTTGAATTTAATCTTGTTTAAGATCGTAATAAATACAAAAGAGCCCAATACTGCAAACCCAAAAGCAAACACCAATTTAAAGGTTAAACTGAGGGTTCCAAATAATAAATAAGCCAATAAAATACCGAGTTGAGCACTGTCTGTTACACCCACCACAGAAGGTGAGATAAACTTGTTCTTGCTGATGGTTTGAAGGATTAACCCAGAGATAGATAACCCCACTGCTGTTAGGATAATCGCGATGGTTCTAGGGAGTCTAGAGGTCAATAAAAGAAACCACGTATCCGGGTCTAATTTGATGACATCGATGAACTTGATATTAGAGACGCCAATTGATATTGATAGAATCAATAGTAGCGCAAATAGAATAATTAAATAAAGCCTTTTCTTCAAGAGAAACCCACCCTTTTGTTACAAGGTTATTATATTTTTTTGCATAAACCATTTCAAAAGATATAGTAAACATTATAAATAAAGGCACCTGAGTGCGGTATTAGCGCATTCGGTGCCTTCTATATTTATTATGATTTTGATTCTAGTTGCTTTTGAAGTTCTTCAAGACGTTCTTTAAGTTGAGCGAGTTCTTGTTTCATGATTTCACATTCACAGGTCGAATCATACACACGTTTACCATCAATGGATAGGAATCTCATTGGATTCCCTACCACCACACTGTTATTAGGTAAATCTTGTTTCACGATGGTACTTGCACCGATTACCGAGTCATCGCCAATTTTCACTGGCCCGACCAAAGTAGCGTTCGCGTAAATGGTCACACGGTTGCCTAAGATGGGGTGACGATTTCCTTTAGCATTGGTAGAATTGGATCCTAAAGTGACACCATGAAATAAGACGCAGTCATCACCGATGATGGCGGTTTGTCCAATGACAACCCCCGCCCCATGGTCGATGAATAAGCCTTTACCGATTTTCGCCCCTGGGTGAATATCGATGTTGGTGAATGTTCTTCCGATATTGGAAATGATTCTTGCAAGACCAGTCCATTTGATGTTATAAAAGAATCTCGCCACACGATAATACATCAGCGCGTGTATGCCTGGATAGGATAATAATATGGTCAGTTTAGATGGCGCGGAAGGGTCATTCTTCTTTGCTTGGTTGATGGTCAACCGAAGTGCTTTAAAAAACATACTATTCAAATACCCCAGTGGATAGATAACGTTCCCCTGAATCTGGTAATACTACCACGATGTTTTGATCTTTATACTTTGGATTTTTCGCGACTTCAACAGCTGCAACCAATGCAGCTCCTGAGGAAATGCCCACAAATACCCCTTCGGTTTTCGCAACCAATTTCGCCATTTGAATCGCATCATCGTTCGTGACACGAATGATTCTGTCAATGATTTTTACATTGAGGACATCTGGAATGAAACCAGCCCCAATCCCTTGAATGCGGTGAGACCCTGGTTTTTCACCCGATAATACAGATGAATCATATGGTTCTACTGCCACAATTTCAACGTCCTTAATGGTTTGTTTTAAGACTTCACCAACACCTGTGATGGTACCACCAGTACCAACCCCTGCAACAAATGCAGCGACTTGATTATCGGTATCTCTTAATATTTCAACCGCTGTCGTTTTTCGGTGCATTTCAGCATTGGCTAAGTTTTTAAATTGTTGTGGCATGATGTATCTTGGGTTTTCTTTCAACATCGATTCTGCTTTCGCAATCGCGCCTTTCATCCCTAGCGGTCCTTCGGTTAAAATGACACAAGCCCCTAAGGCCTTGATCGTCATGACACGTTCTTTGGTCACCGTTTCAGGCATAATGATAACAAGTGGAATCCCTTTGGCTGCACAGATGAATGCTAAACCAATCCCGGTGTTCCCTGAGGTTGGTTCAACCAATACCGTATCTTTGGTAATGAGTCCTTTTCGTTCTAAATCTTCGACCATCGCTTTCGCTAAACGGTCCTTAACACTCGATAGAGGGTTGAAGCGTTCTATTTTAGCAATCAATCGGCCTTCTGTTTTCAATTCTTTTTCTAATTTATTGAGTCTGAGTAATGGGGTATTGCCCACCAACTCAGCGTAGTTTTGATAGATATTCATCGATATAACCTCCACTCCTTATTTTATGCTTATTATCACTTTTTTACAAATGATTTAACTGTATTATACTAAAGTATGGCTATGAAATCGTTATTATCGAATAACATTCATAGACGTACGTAATTACGTATGTTATAATGAATTTAGAAGGGGATGATCCGTATGCCATACACCACAAATATCACCAATGCACGTAAAGATTTATATAAACTTGCTGAAATGGCATTAGACAATGGGGTTGAAATCAACATCAACACCAAAAAAGGCAATGTCATTATGATTTCTGAAGAAGAGTATCGTTCTTTACTTGAAACCATTTATCTAAGTCAAAATGAAGCATTCAAAAAATCGTTGGTCGAAGGATTAAATATCCCTTATGAACAAACGGTTGCCGAAGACAAAGTCAAATGGTAATACCCCATGTATGAGATCCGTTATACAAAACAGGCAATCAAAGACATCGATGATTTAAAACGGGCAGGTTTAGATCAAAAGGCTAAAAATCTGATTGACATCATTCGAAAAAATCCTTTTGAGACGCCACCACCCTATGAAAAATTAGTTGGCGATTTAAAAGGTGCTTATTCGAGAAGAATCAACCGACAACACCGATTGATATATAAGATAGATGAAGGCCATAAAGCCATCATTATCCTGCGATTATGGACACACTATGAATGAGTCTAAGCACATGTGATGATGTGCTTTTTTCATTGGTTGTTATGGTGTTATACTTTACGTTTCTTTAGAAAACGCTATAATGAGTATGAGGTGTTTCTATGGACATCAAACGTTTCACACTGGGTGATATCAAAAGCAACTGTTATATCGTCGTTAAGAACCAACATGCTTTGGTCATTGACCCTGGTTATGATTCGATGGCAGTCAAACAATTCTTAAAGGATAATGATTTAGAAGTCGATATCATTTACGCGACCCATGGCCATTTTGATCATATTGGGGGTATCAACGCTTTGAAAGCTTTATACCCGAATGCGGCAGTCATCGCACCTAAATTAGATGCGGTCTTCTTTGACCCTGCTATGGGTATATCTCGTTTAGGTTATAAAGTACATGTCGATAGTTGGTTAGATTCAGATATTGAACAAGAAATTTCTTTTCAAGATTTGGTATTTAAAGTCATCCATACCCCAGGACATTCAGAAGGGGGTACCAGTCTTTATTTAGCCAGTGAAGGTGTGTTATTTTCTGGCGATACCCTTTTTTATATGACAGTCGGTAGAACCGATTTATATCTATCCTCTTTTGAAGACTTAAAAGATAGCCTACAAAATAAACTCTATTTACTACCTGACAACACCATTTGTTACCCCGGTCACGGACGTACAACACACATTGGTTTTGAAAAGAAATACAATAGTGTGGTTAGAATGGCTTGATTTTGTTTTATAATAAACATACTGAGGTTTTTTCATGAAAAAGTTAGAAGCCTACTTAAAATCCAATATCTTTCTACTACTGGTCAATGGGTTGGCTTTTTTAAGTTTTATCTCTAGAGGAGAAAACCAAATATATAACCTTTACATCATTTTCTTTTTCTTGATGGTTTTAGCATTACTTTTAATATGGGTTGAAAACACCATATACACCATACCCATCGCCATGGCTATCATGTATATGTACAATGTTCAAAACCCCAATTTAGATACCATCAGTTCGTTTGGATGGATATTCGTCATTCCGATTTTTGTTGTGATCAGTATCATAGTCCATTTGATTCGTTTTAGAATGAAGTTCACTTTAGGAGTACTCACCAAGCCTTATTTGTGGATAGCGATCGCTTATATCGCATCCATCCTTTATGTGGACATCACAGTGACTTATCTATTGATGTCAATCGTTGGATTCATATACTTGATTCTATATCAATTCTTTAGACAAACCTTAAAGACCGATGAATCCTATATGATGAGAATACTCTTTTTCGCATCCCTCTTGTTACTCGCTGAATTATCCTATAACATTGGTCTAGGATTCTTCTTAGAAAACTTGGATAAACCGATGAGAGAACGTATTTCATTAGGGATGAAATCATCATGGTTCCATGGTGATTTTGGGTGGGCAAACATCAACGATGTGGTCATCCACATTACCCTATTGATGGGTGCACAATTTTATTTCATCATCAAACATCCAAAAAATATATTATACTGGATTACCCCGTTATTAACCGGTTTCGTCGTGTTCGTATCAGCCTCAAGAGGCGGTTATTTATCGATGTTTCTATCGTTCTTAATCTATGTGCCTTACGTCATTAAGAAAACCAATAAATGGGGCATACTCAATATGATTTACGCTTTCTTATTGGTGGGATTGGTCCTCTATGAATTAAGGCTTTTGGTTGAAATCGCCTATGAGATTGCAATCCAAGGTGGGTTAGATGATCTGGATAGTTTTACATCCAATCGACTCACTTTATACAAATTCGCCCTTGATATTTATAAAGAGTTCCCTGTCTTTGGCGGGGGTTGGGCAGCGATGACCGATATTGGTAATCCAGATCGCATTCAAGTCTTCCATTCAACCTTATTCCATACTTTAGCGGTGATGGGCACCTTTGGGTTAATGGGGTTATTTTATTATTTCTATCAAACGTTTAAATTCTTATTTACTCATCGCTTCGTGGTTAAAAGTTTGATGCTCATTGGAATACTCGTTTCACAAATCCATGGGTTAATCGACAACACGATGTACATGTTGATTTACACTTTAGCAACCCTCTTGATTTTCTCGATGTTAGAAACCATAGACAATAAAACGGTCACCTTCAAGTAAATTTGAAAGTGACCGTTTATTTTTTAGTCGTTCGCTCTTAAGGCTTCGACTGGGTTCTTCTTCGCTGCTAGCGACGCAGGGAACAATCCAGCGATGAATGTTAATGAAATCGATACGGCAATCATGGAAAGCACATGCACCCACGATAGCTGCATGATGTTCGCCATTTGAGCATTGAGGTTTTCAACGATGATATTGATTGGGAAGGATAAGATGTATGTGATCACTGAACCCAAAATACCTGCTGTTAAACCGATGAGGAAGGTTTCGGAATTGAAGACGCGTTTGACGTCTTTCTTTCTCGCACCTAAAGCACGTAATACCCCAATTTCTTGGGTACGTTCAATGACTGAAACATAGGTGATGATACCAATCATGATAGAGGATACCACTAACGATATACCAGCGAAAATGACCAACACAATCGAAATCATGTTCACCACACTACCTAAGGCTGAACCGATGGTTTCGGCGAGGTCTAAATAAATGATTTTATCGCCTTCTGCCGCAGTTTTATTATAAGCATCGATGACATCGATGATGCCTTCTTTAGATTCATAGGATACTGGGTAAATGCTGATAGACACAGGCTTTTGATCCACACCTAAGAAGGACTCAATGAGCGGTCTTTCCAAATCTGCTACGAAGAAGTTCGCGCCAGCGGGTCTGGTGCTTTGACCTTGAGCTTTAAATTCAATCACATAATAATTTGAGTTTTGTTGTGCAATTCCAATATCACTGGTTAATGCATTACTCAATAAGACTTGATTGAAGTCATCTAAATGATAGACCCCATCATCGATGGTAAATACATTTTCAGCTTTAGGGGCTAAAACTGCAGATACTTTAAGCACCATACCGTTGTTGAAAGCGATGGATAAATCCGGGTTTTCATCAAAGATGGTTTTTCCTGCAATCGTCGTCGAGTCAGCGACATAATAATCATTATAATAAGGTGAAACCAGGGTTTTACCAATCAAGTCCGCATATCCAACTGACCCATCGATTGGTAAATTGAAAGCTTCTAATACACGTTTATCGACACCATATTCATCGTTCAATAAGATAAATATTTCATAGATACTCGGGTCATTTACAGATAATGACCCTGCCATGACATCAAAATACTCATTTAAGAATGGTTTGTTCGTTTGTCCAAAGGTAATCGCGCCTTTGTCTACGGTACGGTACAAGCCATTTTGTTCTTGTAAGAGTAACGTTTGAATGGCGTATTCATATTCGATGGTTGTATAATCCGCAGGATTCAAATTCGCTTCAAGATAGGCAATGAATTCAGGCGATAAATTATTCAAATAAGCTTGTTGAGGTACACTTGAGTCATAGGGTTTGATGAAACCATCGGAAACCGGTTCAGGTGCGTTAAAATCCGGTGGTCCAAAGGTGACCGAATATTGGTTGATCATGATTGGAATGGACACCAAAGCCCCACGTTCCAAATCAGAGACGGTTTTATTGAACCCATTCCCCACCCCTAATACGAGGAGTACCCCAATGATCCCAATCGACCCAGCAAACGCTGTGATGAGGGTTCTCGCGAGTTTGGTTCTTAAGTTGTTAAATGATAACTTGATGGCTTGTAGATAAGACATCGATGTTTTCTTTGGGGTATAGATGGTATCTTCTTTGATTTCTTTGATTTGAACTTTGGTATCAGATACAACATTACCATCCAGCAATCGAATGGTTCTGGTGGCGTAGGTATCCGCCAAGTCTTGGTTGTGCGTCACCATGATGACGAGTTTTTCTTTAGAGATTTCTTGGATGAGTTCCAAAATCTGAACTGAAGTGACCGAATCCAACGCCCCTGTTGGTTCATCGGCAAGAATGATTTCCGGGTCGTTGGCGAGTGCTCTAGCGATCGCAACCCTTTGTTTTTGTCCACCCGATAACTGGGCAGAACGTTTATACATTTGGTCTTCAAGGCCAACACGAATCAATACTTCTTCCGCTTTTTTTCTGCGTTCTTCTAGAGATTTACCAGCCAGTGTCATCCCAAGTTCCACGTTTTCAATGATGGAAATATGGTTGATCAGGTTATAGTTTTGGAAAATAAAGCCAACTTTATTATTTCGGTATGCATCCCAGTCACGGTCATCAAACCGTTTGGTGGATTTGTTTTCAATGATCAAATCCCCCGAAGTATATTGGTCCAAACCACCGATGAGGTTTAATAACGTGGTCTTCCCACAACCCGATGGGCCTAGTATCGCAACAAACTCGCTGCGATCAAATGTTAAGTTGATGTCATGAAGTGCGGTGAATGGTTTTCCCGCAATCAAATAATCCTTTTTGATGTGTTCCAGTTTTAACATAAAATAAAAACCTCATTTCTTGGATGAGGTTATTATATCACCATCGTTTCCGTTTGAATCAAAAATTACCCATTTTTTACCAATGGTATTTTTATTTAGAGTAATGTATTAACTTTCACATTATGCAATTCTTATTGAGCAACGCCTCTTTTAGTTATATATAAACTTAAATTATAAATTATTGAATTACTTTATTGCATTATTCACTTTATATGTTAAAATCAAATTAGGAGGTAATTATAAATGAAGTTATTGAAGATTTTATTATTTGTTATTTCGTTGTTTTTATTTCTACACATGACAAATGCAAGTGTATTAGGGAAAAGTTTAGGTCCTGGGTTTTATTTTGATGAAGATGATAGCGGTAGTATAAACGATAACACTATCACAAATTTTAACCTGGTCACAACTGGTTTTATTAGAAGATTACATCCTTCAACACTATATGGGTCTCCTAATATGCCATTTGACAATGGAACACGGCCGCTGTTTCTTGAAGTGTTCATAAAGGAGAATGAACTAAATCAATTTAACCATTCATTATCAGATTTTTCTATTCTATATGCTAGAATTAATGGGTCTGCAGACTCATCATACCAAAATAAATATTTCAAAGTTGTTTATGTTAATTCTATTGGACAAGTCGATTTTCAAGGAAATCTTTTATATATAACATTCCTAGATATGGGTTATAATCTTTTTGAAACTCCCGAAGACTTCATGAATGCGCGTTTCGAAGGTGGAGTAGATGTTTCTAACAGATATTCTTTGTATGAATACCTATATCCTTCGCAGATTTTTAATATTACTAACTTTTATAATGGGTACTATTTTGTTTACGAACTAATAAACTCTGGTGGATGTAAATATATTTTATCCCAATCTGATTTATTTAGTAGTGGATTTGTAGGAACATACTATGAGTTAAATCTCGGTCCGATGAGATGTAATACCAACTCAAATTTAATAGTGCTAAGTGGTCTAAATCCTGATGAGGTCTCATATAAATCATGGAATAACGAGGATTATTCAAAGTTACGATTGTACAATTTTGAGGGATAAACATGAAAAATTATAAACTTTTTATTATTGTATTTTTAATTTTGTTTTTAACTTCTTGTAAATCTAGTTATACTATTACTTTAAATTTCAATAATGGCGAAGATCCGTTAATAATTAATTTGGATGATAAAGATTTTGATGGTACATTACCTATACCTCAATTACACAATCACGACTTTCTAGGATGGTATTATCAATCTGATTTTCAAACAGCATATCAGGGTGAACGCATCATCAAGAATACCCATCTCTACGCCAAGTATAGTACATATGCTTTAGGTAATGAATCTTTCGTTCGATTTGAAAAAGATGGTAAATGGGGGTTAATGACCCCACAAGGTAAGGTCATTATTGAAGCCATATACGACGACATCTCACCTTTTAATTATGGTAGAGCCATGGTTATCCAAGATCAAACGTTCAATTATATAAATGAAAATGGATCTCTTTTAACGTCATGGCGACCTTATAATCCCTTTATATATTTTGGTATTCCCCATTTTCTAGAAGATGGATTATCGATATTGTTTGGTAATGATGGTTCGAATATCGACTTTATCGATAGATTTGGTGTGATTCAACTCCAAACAAATCATGTTGGTAAGGGGGATAGTTATTTCTCAAATGGTCGAGCTATGGTGTATAAACGTCTTGGGGCTCAAACACTAGATACTTGTGCCTATATTGATTTGGATGGTGTATTGATCACAGATACTTTTTACAAATCATGTTCCCCTTTCAATGAAAATCATGCTTATGTCGAAAATGATCAAGGCTATCAACTGATGAATCCCGATGGTCAAATAGTGATGGAAACCAACTACCTTGCAGTTTACCCCATGTATGATGGTGTAAAACCTGTATACATTTTAAACGGGTTGAGTATCGTTAAACGTTTAGATGAAAACAACCATTTGGTTTATAGCGTCGTAGACTTAGACGGAGATATCCTTTTTACAAGTCCTACCGAACGCATCATTTCAATTTCTGAAAATCGAATTCTCACAATGAATGATAATGAACAAATATCGATTTATGATATAAACGGCAATTTGGTATCAAATACCGTTTATCAACCAGCCACTTACCCAGCTTATGGGTATTATGATGGTCTCATGGTGGTTATGAATGATCAAAACCTTATGGGTGCCATTGATAAAGATGCTAACATCATCATCCCATTTGAATATGAAGATATTAGCCGTTTCAAAGGTGGATTTTCAGTGGTTAAAAAGAACGGTTTTTACGGTGTTATTAACACAAAAAACGAAATCATCCTTAATATCACATACAGTCATTTGAAGTATTATGATGACATTTGGATTGCATGATCAAAAGCGTAAATAAAACACTTCATTGCTCTATAGTAGGGCGAATGAAGTGTTTTTACTATATGGTTTTCTCTAATCGTACAATGGTTTCTGTTTCAACGGTATGGAAAAACATTTTAACCGGCGTCACCGAAGTAACCTTGTATATTGTTTTTAACGTATTGATGTCTCTAACTAAGGTCTTTAAGTCACAAGAAACATAAATGATTTCAGAAACTGGCTTTTCCAATAACAATGCTTTGGTTGTGTCATCAAGTCCACTTCTTGGTGGGTCAAACACGATGGTATCGACTTTTGAAAGATACTGATCGATGGCTAAGGCGACATCGTTTTCAATGACTTCCACGTTGTGGATACGATTGTTTTCTATGGATATTAACGCTGATTCAACCGCATCATGATTCGATTCAATCGCGTACACTTGGTCAACAGCCGATGAAATGAATTGTCCAATCGAGGCCATCCCTGCGTACGCATCGATGACGCTTCTTCCTGTGATTAACGTTTTAACTTTTTCATACATCTTAAGTGCTACAGGCGTATTGACTTGGAAAAAAGCACCAGGTTTTACTGGAAACTTTAATCCACCAAAGTGGATATCTATCGCTTCTTCTCCATACAATCGAATGGAATCTTTGCCCATGTTTTCAAAATCTGTTTCGAGTATATTTTGGTAGATGGACGTGATAAATGGTAAGTTTAAATGCGAAAGTATCGTGTCTTTTTCCAACCACATTTTTTGTGTGGTTGAGAAAATAACCATCACTTTTTGTTGGTGACTACGGATGGTGATGTGTTTCAATGTATCGTCTTGTAAAGAGACGATTTGAAAGATTTCGTTCAATTTATCCAGCGTTTTTTGAATCACATTTTCTGCCAATACCATCTGTTTGACAGGGTGTAGACGATGGCTTTGTGGAGCGAATACCCCAATCTTCAAACGATCTGTTTTAACCACATGTAATGTGATTTTATTACGATAACCTAAGTCGCGTTTATCGTAAAGGATGGGGTCGATTGACACATCCATTTTCGCAATCTTTCTGAACGTTTCTTCGGTGATTTTTTGTTGCCACTCGAGTTGCGCTGGTACGGATAAATGTAACAGGGGGGCGTAGTGTAGGTCATCTGGGTTGGATACATCCACACGCTGGTTGCTTCTGGTTTTTAGGTTTAAGAGTTCGCCAATAAAATACGATTTTTTATCTTTTAAAATACGAACCAAACCGGTTTCACCTTTCAACATCCCTTTAACAAATACCACTTTATCTTGATAACGACAGACCCCTTGACCTTGGTAATCGAGGTCGAGGGCTGTTAACATGATGGGCTCGTTCATTTCTTTTGCTTGTAGAAATAGGCCATCCCAGCTTCGGCCGTTTCTTTGTATTTTGGATGCATATCTAATCCGGTTTGATACATCGTATGGACGATCATATCAAACGATATTTTTCTGGTATCACTTAAAAATCCCGACAAACCTGAAGCGTTGATGGCACGAATGCCTGCCACCGCATTTCTTTCGATACAAGGTATCTGAACATACCCGTCAATCGGATCACAGGTTAACCCTAAGTGGTGTTCCATCGCGATTTCTGCAGCGTATTCGATTTGTTCAAGTTCTAAATCGGATAAATACGCATGGGCTGCTGCGGTCATAGAACACGCTGAACCCACTTCGGCTTGACACCCACCGACCGCCCCTGAAATGGTGGCGTTGGTTTTGATGACATTGCCAATGATGCCGGCAACCGCTAGGGATTCGATGATCTTTTGATCCGAAATCCCTTGGTGGTGTTTCATGTAATATAACACCGCTGGTAAAACACCGGATGCCCCACAAGTAGGTGCGGTTACGATGATTCCACCAGACCCATTTTCTTCAGAGGCCGCGAAAGCATAAGCAGAGACCAAACGGTTTTGTTTTTGAGCTTCCGTTTCGGTTGCTTTCGCTCGATCCATCAAGGTTTTAGCTTTACGTTGAACTTTAAGGTCACCTGGTAAAACGCCTTCGGTTTTTAGGCCTTTTTCAACGGTACTTTGAAGTTGATGCCAAATGTCGCCTAAAAATGCATCGATGGATGCCCCTTCAAAGGCTTTGACG
>JAEZHT010000025.1 GCA_023436805.1 Bacillota bacterium | reverse complement strand
ATGCAGAACGCACCTTCGTACTCACAGAAAACAATATTGAACCATTTGTCATCAAAGCGATTGAATCCTACATTGACAGTGCAGTCCAACCGCTCATGGTCCAAGTGGGTAAAAATAAATATGATATCAATGATGAAGCCATCCATGTGACCTTCGATGGGGTGTTGTTTGTTCGTGGTACCGTGGATAAACAAAAACTCGCTGAACTCGATGAAAAAGGCATCCCTGCTTATTTAAAATCATTGGCGATGCATGAAATCGAAAATAAGAAGAACCAATTTCCTGAAGAAATCTTCAATGAATTCTTAAAGGTCATTTCACTTCGTGTCATCGATACGTTCTGGATGCGTCACATCGACCAAATGAGTGAGTTGAGACAAGCCGTGACCCTCCAGCAATACGGTCAAGCCAACCCACTTCAGATTTATCAAAAAGAAGGTTTCAATAAGTTTAGAGAAATGACTTTAAATATCTCAAAAGATATCGCAACCTATGTCTTACGTGCTCAAATTCGTGTCAATTCTGAACGCGAAGAAGTCGTTAAGAATACCAAAACCAATGAAGGCGGCGAGCTTAGAACTAAAAAGCCAAGCAAAGTCAAACAAAACCATAATCAACGTAACATGCCTAATTGGAAACGTAGATAAGCATAAAACACTCTTCGGAGTGTTTTTTTTCGATATAATATCATTAAGGGGGATATACCTATGGATATCACAAATACATCGATTCAATCTTATATGGACCAATTACCTGAGGAACGCAAAGCAGCAATCCAATGGTTGATAGAAGAAATGAAACAAATCACTCAAAGGGAACCTAAACTTTGGGGCTCTATCATCGGTTTTGGAAAACTCTATTACAAATACAAATCAGGCAACGATGGCTATATGCCTATCTTGGGGTTGTCTAGCCGAAAACAAGCCATCACTTTATACTTAACATTCGAAATTGAACAATATGAAGAGTTGAATACTTTGGGTAAATGTACCTATGGTAAAGGGTGCTTATATATCAAGAAATTATCGGATGTGGATTTAAACGTCTTACGAAAGCTCATGCAAAAAACCTATGTGGATGCTTTTAAGTATGATTTTGTAACATTAATTGAATAACATATAACCGCTTTGTATGGTGAAAATCTTATAACTTTGTTATAATGGATTTGAGGTTATATTATGGAACGTTATGAATTAAATAAATACCTAGAGTCTTTTGAAATACGCTTGGCGGATTTGGAAAAAGCACTCGATATGGACAATTTAAAACAAGAATTTGAAACCAACAGTCGCCAAATGTCCGCGGCTGATTTTTGGGATGATGTCAAATCTGCCCAAAAAATGATTGAAGTGACCAACCAACAAAAAGAACAAATCGACACGTATGAATCTTTGTTTAATCAATTTAAAACATTAGAGGAATTGGCTGCTGTAACCGATGACCAATCTGAAGATTTTTTGATGATCACAGACGAAGTATATGTATTAGATAAAGCGTTGAAATCGTTTGAAACATTGATCTTATTGAATGGCCCTTACGATGACTTGCCAGCCATCCTAGAGTTACACCCAGGGGCGGGTGGCACAGAGTCTCAAGACTGGTGCGAAATGCTTTACCGGATGTACCAACGCTACGCCGTTAGAAAAAACTATAAGATTGAAGTTTTAGACTACCAAGCCGGTGAAGAAGCAGGCATCAAGAGTGTAACCATCCGAATCAAAGGCAAATATGCTTACGGTTATCTCAAGAGTGAACACGGTGTCCACCGTCTGGTCCGTATTTCGCCATTTGATTCCAATGCACGTCGTCACACCTCCTTTGTGAGTGTTGAAGTCATGCCTGAAATCGATCAAAGAATCGACATTCAAATCAAAGATGAAGACATCAAAACCGATGTCTACAGAAGCAGTGGTGCAGGCGGACAAAGCGTCAATACCACCGATAGTGCGGTTCGTGTGACACATTTACCAACCAACATCGTCGTCACCTGTCAAAACGAACGCAGTCAGATTAAAAATAAGGAAGTAGCAATGGACATCTTAAGATCCAAGTTGGCTGTCCTTGAAATTGAAAAACAAAGAAAGCTGTTAAATGAGATTAAAGGTGAACAAAAAGACATTGGGTGGGGTTCTCAAATCCGATCTTATGTGTTCCACCCGTACCAAATGGTGAAAGACCATCGTACCGATTATGAAACCAGCCAAACCGTCGCGGTGATGGATGGGGATATCGATGGGTTCATCAATGCTTATTTAAAGTCAGGTGATTAGATGATCAAAAAAATCGCGTTTGAATACGCACAAATCGCTTTCGGGGTTACCATCATGACCCTTGGTTTTTACTTTTTTCTACTCCCTGAAAACTTGGTTATTGGGGGCGTTATGGGTTTAGCTGTCATATTTAGGGCACAACTCAACCCATCGATTGTCGTATTTATTTTGAATACCTTTTTGTTATTTTTAGGACTCATTATATTGGGTAAACACTTTTTTATAAAAACCATATTTGGTTCATTGGCTTCACCAATCATATTATTCATCTTGGAAACCGTCGGTGCCAATGAAGCCTGGATTATGAACCAATTGACTGAATCCAAATTATTGATTGCTGCTGTATCGGGTTCGATTTTGGTTGGTTCCGGTTTAGGGATTGTGTTCCGTTTTGGTGGGACTACCGGCGGTATGGATGTCCTTCAAAGCATCATCCATAAAAAGCTACATATCCCATACCAAATCATCTTTTATTTCACCGATGGCTTGGTAGTCTTATTATCCTTAATATTCTTTAGAGACATCGAATTATTCATATACGCGGTTGCGAGCGTATTCTTGATATCCATCATTGTGGACAATGTGTCCATCAAAGGTCGTGCGGGACAGACCATCTTTGTGGTTACGAAGAAACCAGATTTGATCAAACAAGCGATTTATGACACCATTGACCGGGGTTGTACCTTGATTGATTCAGAAGGCGGATTCAGTGGCCATAAAGGCAAAATGGTCATTTGTACGATGCGTAATCGTGAAGTCAACAAAATGCGTTCGGTCATCGAACGGATTGACCCGGAAGCCTTCACCTTCATGACCGATACGAAAGAGGCGGTTGGACGTGGATTTAGTAAAGAATAAGAAATTATATGTATCAATCATCATCAGCCTAGTCATAGGTTTTTTAAGTGGGTGCGAAGTAACGCTGCCCACTTTTTTGACTAAACCTGACTTGTATGAAGTATTTACGCTTTTGGACCAATATTATTATAAAGATTTGGATTTCACCATCAATGACGTTGAAACCGTAGAAGATTTAATTGAACGTCTCGATGATCCTTATACATATTTATATGTGCCCAATACCCGCACCATTGAACTCGATGAATCGTATTACGGGATTGGTATCACCATCATCGACGATGAACTTGGGTTGAAAATCGCGAATGTGAATCCATTGGCCGATTTGGCAGGTAAAATTTACATTGGTGACATCATCACAGAAGTCAATGGGACATCGCTTTCACCGCTCACATACGATGAAAAAACACCACTGTTGTCAGGTGATTTGAACGATGAATTCGCATTGGTCATCCAAAGAGGTGACCAAGTGATCAACACCACCGTTGCTGTACATGAAATTCCGATCAATTCTGTGACATCAAAAGTGTTTGAAAATAAGATTGCATACATCGACATCAACCGATTCGCAGGTAAAACAGGGATGGCTTTTCGCACTGAACTCGCTTTAATCGAAGCTCAAAATCCGACTGGATTGATCATCGATGTGAGAGATAACGGCGGTGGTTATTTGACCGCAGTGGTCGACATCATTGCGCAATTCGCCACAGGAGAAGATCCAGTGGTGACCATGCATCGCATTTATGATGACCATAGAACCAATTATATGGGTAACCCAGATAACGTTAGAAAAACGTACCCAATCGTGATATTACAAAATGAAAATAGTGCATCCGCATCTGAAGTATTAGCGATGGCACTGCGAGAAAATGGGAATTATCCAATCGTAGGGACCCAATCCTTTGGTAAATTCGTGTATCAAACCACGTTTGTTTTAAGCAAACAAGGTAGGGAAATGTATTTCAGTATGACCGAAGGGTATTGGTATTCACCCAATGGCAATACCGTTGAGGGTGGCATCATTCCTGATCAAATCATTGATCAAACTGGTTTATTATCTCGTAGCTATCCGATTTATGTCAAAGAACTCGTTCTAAACGATGATTTAACCGAATATCAAGCTTTGATCGATGTTCTCAATTTACAAGAAGATACTTTAGAAGATAGAACCGATGTCATGAACTTAGATGCAGAACTAGAAGCCAAAATCAATGCTTTCCAAACGGCTCAAAGTTTGACAGTGACTGGGACTTTAAACTACGAAACAACCATGAAATTGATTGATATATACCGCATTTACCGTGAACAATCGGTATTTGACTTACAACTCCAAGCGACTGTGGATTACTTGGTGGGCTATGAAAGTTGAAAAGTTAGAACGTATCCGATATGGCTACAAACTCACCATCGATGGTAAAGTCACACCGCTAGAAGAAGAAACCGTCGTCGTATTTAAACTCAAAAAAGACACCGAAATCGATGAAAAGACGTGGCGAAAAGTCTTAGAAGCAGACACCATCCATGTTCAAAAAAGAAAAGCCATTGTTCAGTTGAAAAAACCACAAACCATCCATGAGTTCAAAACCTATTTAAGGGATTTAGGTGTGGATGAAAAAAACATTGAATCTTGGACAAACACTTACAAAAAACTGGGCTATTTAGATGATTATGAATATGGTAAACTATTGGTAGAGGGCTACCAATCCAAGTATGGGGCGAAGAAAATTGAAGCCTTATTGAAAAATAAAGGATTACATCCAGACATCATTGAACGGTTAATCCCGAAAAATGACGATGTCTTAAAAAAACTGGTTCAAAAATCGTGTAAATCGGTTCAAAAATCCACCTATATTCAAGCCAAAAATGCCATCATCAGACAATGGATGGCCAAAGGTTTTGATTATGAAACCATCCAAACCTATGTGGACTTGTATTTGGACCCCAAACGATTCAATGAAGATGACAACATCATTAAAGAGTATAAAAAACTCAGAAACAAATACGAACGCACCTATCAAGGCTATAAACTCAAACAAAAAATCATTCAAGCGTTGAGACAAAAAGGATTTACCGGTCAAAAGATCGAGCAAATATGCCTAGAAATGGAGAACGATTATGTACAAGATTTCGAATGAAGATGCTTATTTCTTTATGCAGGGCAAACTGTATGATGCCTATCGTATTTTTGGTGCGCATTTAATCAAAGACGATCAAGGTTACATCACAGGGACCCGTTTCACCGTTTACGCACCCAACGCAGTGATGGTTTCGGTGGTCGGTGAATTCAACAATTGGCAAGAACACGCCCACACATTGAGCAAAATCGATGACATTGGGGTGTGGTCGATTGACATCCCATGGAATTTAGAATGGGCGAAATACAAATACGTCATTTTTACCAATCAAGGTAAGTTGTATAAAGCCGACCCATATGCGAAATACGCTGAAAACAGACCCAATACCGCTTCAAAAGTGTATGACATCGATGGGTATGAGTGGCATGACCAAGATTGGATGTATACCAAAACCAAAGTGTATGATAAACCCGTGATGATTTATGAAATGCACTTGGGTTCTTGGCGTACCAGATATGGACAATTCTTTAAATTCAATGAAATCGTTGAACAACTGATCCAATACCTCAAAGAACAAAACTTCACCCACGTCGAATTGATGCCGATTTATGAACACCCTTTGGATGATTCATGGGGCTATCAAGGGACAGGGTATTACGCAGCGACTGCCCGATATGGGGTACCTAAAGATTTGATGTATATGATTGACCGCCTTCACCAAGAAGGGTTTGGCGTCATCATCGACTGGGTGCCTGGTCACATTTGTAAAGATGCCCACGGGTTGTATTTCTTCGATGGATCACCACTGTATGAACACGATGAAACGTGGAAACGTGAAAATGAGGTTTGGGGTACAGCCAACCTCGATTTATCCAAACCACAAACCAGAAGTTTCTTAATATCAAACGCTTGTTTCTGGATGGATTATTTCCATGTCGATGGGTTTAGGGTCGACGCAGTGTCTAATCTACTTTATTATCTAGGTGATTCCCGCAATGGCACAGACCAAGGTGCGATTGATTTCTTAAGACAATTATCACACGTCATTTTTGGTAAAGATGACCGTATTTTATTCATGGCAGAAGACTCTACTGCCCATGAAGGCGTGACCAAACCGGTCGATGCGGGTGGGATTGGGTTTAACTATAAATGGAACATGGGTTTCATGAATGATGTCCTCAGATACTTCAAACGTGACCCAATCCATCGTAAATGGCACCACCATGACATCACATTCGGTTTGACTTATGCGTTTTCTGAACAATTTGTTTTACCATTTTCACACGATGAAGTCGTGCATGGAAAAGGTACCTTGCTCACCAGAATGCCTGGCGATTATTGGCAAAAATTCGCGAACTACCGCCTACTCATGGGTTTATATATGACTCACCCAGGGAAAAAGCTGCTATTTATGGGACAAGAATTCGCACACTTCCAAGAATGGAGCGTCCATCGTCAACTCGACTGGAATTTATATGAATTTAAATCTCACCACAGTGCCAATGAGTTTGTCAGAGACTTGTTATATCTGTATAAATCCGAACCAGCTTTACATGAACTTGACCATGCCAAAGAAGGTTTTGAATGGATCGATTCTCAAAACGCTGACCAATCGATTTTCAGCTTCATCCGCTATGGTAAAAATAGAGAAGACCACGTCATTGTTGTCTTAAATATGACGCCTGTGGTGTACCACCAATATGAGATTGGGGTCCCGATGGCTGGGGTTTATGATGAAATCATCAACAGTGATTTATTGAAGTATGGTGGGTCTGACCAATACAACGGTTTACCACTCGAGACACATGAAGGTCAATGTCATAATCAATCACAGTTCGTTCAGATGACCATTGGGCCATTAACTGCACTGATACTGAAGTATCGAAAATAAAATGTAATCGTTTGCAAAAGAGAAGGCACCTTTCGATGAGGTGCCTTTATGGTATAATCACAATGGATTAATACTGTAAGGAGAACACACATGTCAAATATATTTGAAAATGCAGCCATTTTTAAAAAAGCATTCGTTGAAAAAGTAGAAAAGACATATGCGATCGATTTTGCTGCATCAAGCAGTTACCAACAATATGTGGCTTTGGGCACCTTAATCAAAGAACATATTTCATTGGATTGGAAAGAAACCAATAAAATCGAAGCGGATAAGCGTCAAGTCTATTATTTCTCAATGGAATTTTTAATGGGACGCATGATTACCAATAACTTAATGAACGCAGGTGTTTATGACGTCGTCAAAGCGGCTTTTGAAGACCTCGGATTAGACATCAATGAAATCGAACACAAAGAAACCGATGCTGGTTTAGGTAACGGGGGTTTAGGCCGTTTAGCGGCTTGTTTCATGGACTCTGTGGCTGCTTTAGCACTACCGGTGCATGGCAACTGTATCCGTTATCGTTATGGGTTCTTTAAACAAAAAATTGAAAATGGTTATCAAGTCGAATACCCAGACCGTTGGTTAAAAGACATCCACGTATGGGAAGTCAGACGCGATGAAGAAGCGGTCGATGTGCCATTTTATGGTTATATCGAACTTTCGGTCATCGATGGTAAGCTCAATGTATTCCACAGAAATGCAGAATACGTCAAAGCGGTACCGTATGACGTGCCAATCGTTGGTTATAATAACCAAGTGGTCAACACCCTTCGCTTATGGAGTGCTGAACCGAGTGACCGTTATCAAAACCAAGGTGGAACTTTCGATTACCATAAGAAACTTAGACAAATTTCTGAAATGCTTTACCCAAATGACGATACCGACGAAGGTAAAATCTTACGTCTCAAACAACAATACTTATTCTCCAGTGCCGGCGTGAATGCGGTCATTAAGAAACATAAGAAGTTGTTTGGTACTTTAGAAAACCTCGCTGAAAAAGCGGTATTTCACATCAATGATACCCATCCAACGTTGATCATTCCAGAATTGATGCGTATATTGGTCGATGAAGAATCGATGGAATGGGAACACGCTTGGGACATCACCAAACGTTGTGTTGCCTACACAAACCACACCATTTTAGCAGAAGCTTTAGAAAAATGGCCAATCCGTTTGTTCCAACCATTACTACCAAGAATCTATACCATCACAGAAGAAATCAACCGTCGTTTTGAAATTGAGCTCAAAAAACACTATGGTGAAAATGCCAGAGAAGTGGAAAACATGCAAATCCTTAAAAATGGCATGGTCCACATGGCAAACTTAGCCATTGTTGGTTCATTTTCAGTGAATGGGGTCGCACAACTCCATACCGATATCTTAAAAGACATCGAAATGCGTGATTTTGCCCAATACTATCCGAACAAATTCAACAACAAGACCAACGGGATTACACACAGACGTTGGGTCCTTCAAAGCAACCCTGAAATCGTTGCTGTATTAAAGGACACCATTGGCGATGGTTGGATCACCGACACTTCAAAACTTGAAGGTTTGGTGAAGTTTGCTGACGACCCATCGATTCAAAAACGATTTGAAGCGATGAAGTTGGCGAGAAAACAAGCACTCGCCGATAAGATTTACAAAGAACAAGGCGTCAAACTCAACCCACATGCGATTTTTGACATCCAAGTCAAACGTCTCCATGAATACAAGCGCCAATTGATGAATGCCTTACACATCATGCATTTATACAATGAATTGAAGTCGAATCCAGAAATGCGTAAGCAATTCTACCCACAAAACTTCATCTTTGGTGCGAAAGCAGCACCGACTTATTGGTTTGCGAAAAAGGTCATCAAATTGATCAATACCATCGCGGATAAAGTCAATAATGACCCAGATACCAATGAACTATTGAAAGTGGTGTTTGTGGAAGACTATAATGTTACTTATGCCGAAACCATCATGCCAGCAGCAGACTTATCAGAACAAATCTCGACCGCTTCCAAAGAAGCCTCAGGTACAGGTAACATGAAGTTCATGATGAATGGTGCCATCACGATTGGTACACTCGATGGTGCGAACGTTGAAATCGCCGATTTTGTTGGTGAAGAAAACATCATCATCTTTGGTTTAAATGCGAAAGAGGTCACCGATATTTATAAGAAAGGTAACTACCAACCTTATGAAATGTATCAAAGAGACCCAAGAATTAAAAAAGTTTTGGATCAACTCACCAATGGGTTCTTCGAAAAAGTCCCACCATATGAGTTTGAAGATATCCGCAGAAACTTATTGGAACGCGATGTTTATCTCGTACTCAAGGATTTTGATGCTTATGTAGCGGCACAAGCCAAAGCCAATAAAATGTATCAAAACCGTCCACAATGGCTGAAGATGTCCATCATGAATACCGCGAAGTCAGGATTCTTCTCGACAGACCGTACCATGGCAGAATATAACAAAGACATTTGGCACGTAGAAAAAATCAAATAACAAAGAAAAATGCGCCAGCTGGCGCATTTTTTACTTATTGAACATGATTTTTTCTGAATTGAACATTCTTGTGAGCAACCATGTACCAGCACCTACCAACAATAAGTTGACGATGATGGTGATGAATAGATGCAGATAGTTGACTTGTAATCCAAGAATGAATCCAATCGATTGAACCGAATTATATACAGGAATCAAATACAACTTGGTATCGGTGGTACTTGAACCAAACATACTTGAAATACCCACCAGCATGATGATGATCATGAGTGGCATCGCTAAAGAAGACGCTTCTTTGATGGTCTTAGCGTAGGCACTGATGACGGATATCAATACGATGAATATGAGCACGGTAGAGATGATGACTGAGAATAATAAGACATACGTACCGAAATCATACATCGCCATGGTGAAATCCTCCCCTATCAGTTTAGGTAAGGATAACATCAAACCTAAGAAGCTAGATGCAGCACTTGCGAGGGCTGTTATCGATAAGGCGATGACTTTACCTAAAGCAATCTCACTGCGTCTGGTTGGGGTCGTCAATAATGTCGCGATGGTTCCACGTTCTTTTTCACCAGCGATCGATTCTGCAGCAATACTTAAGGAAGCTGTAAACAAGAAAGTGATGAGTAAGAACGGCACTAAAGTTGTGACAAATTGAATTGAAACATCGGTTGGACTGGCTAAATCGTAAGTTAAATTGTCACGATTGATGTCGAATTTATTCGTTAGGGTCGATTCATATACATTGAGTGATGAAGCATAGTAATTATAGATGGTGTAAGATTCATTTTTAGACGTATTATGATACATCTCTACTTTAGGTGCTGGTACACCAGGTGCAGGCGTATATGACATCATCTTATTGTAAAAGTCTGCTTCATACACAATGAGAAGATCAATGGTTTTATCAACAATGCCTTGTTGAATATTTTCAACCTCACCCATGGTCGCTTCATGAATTTCAATGTTCATATTTGGGTTGGTATCTAATGCAGCAAATTCACTCACAGGGTGAACCACATAGACTTGGTAAGTATAATCTTCGGGGATTTCATTCGATGATTGCATGATTGAACCCATCAAAGAATAAAGCAAGAAGATCATCAAACCAGGTAAAATCAAAGTGATGAGCATACGTCGATCGGTAAAGAACCGTTTGAGTTCCTTTTTAACGATGGTTAAGATGTTTTCCATTTAGATGACACCCCCTTTGGATGCGTATAATTGGAAGAAAAGAGATTCCAAATTGGTGTCTTTAACGATGTTTTGAACGGTATTTTCATAAACCATTTCACCATCGATGATGATACCCACGCGGTCACATAATTTTTCGACAAGGCTGAAAATATGGGTGGATAAAATGATTGTTTTACCCGCGTGTTTTAAGTCTAATAAAAAGTCTGTCACTGTCTTCGCGGTGATGATATCTAATCCATTGGTCGGTTCATCAAAAATGATGATGTCTGGGTCATGAGCAATCGAAATCGCTAATGACACTTTTTGTTTCATCCCTGTGGATAAATCGGATACTTTGACTTCACAAAATGGGTGAATGCCAAATTGATCGAACAACATTTTCTTTCTAGCTTTGATGGTCACTTCATCGATGTTGTGTAGCTTTGAAAAGTAATCGAACAAGTAGTTGGGTGTGAAGAAATCTTCAAGTTTCAACTCGCTCGTTAAAAAACCGATGTGTCTACGGACTTCAGAGGGATCATTAACGACGGAAATACCTTGAATCAAAACATCGCCTGTGTCTGGTTTAATCAGTGAACTCGCGATTCTAAGCGTGGTGGTTTTACCTGCCCCATTCGGACCCAATAATCCATATATCTCGCCTTCATAAGCATCAAAGGACAAATGATTGACAGCGACTTTTTTGGTTTCATTGGTCTTTAAAATCTTTTGTTGTTTTTTTGAAAGATGGAACGTTTTTGTCACATCTCTCACTGAAAATAATACATTCATATTAAGCTCCTTTTCTAATATTTTTTCTTATAATATGTGTCAAGTCCAAGCATGACAATGTACTCAATGATAAACACAGCTGCCAAAATGACTGAGAAGAAGTACATGCGTTCGATCATCCCGAACACAATGATTAATATAACCATCAACCAGTAATGAAACAGATAAGTAGTGGTCATGACCTTACCACGAATCATCATCAAGCGTTCATCTTGTTCGGCAATTTGACTTTCTTTCATAAACGGTTTATGAAGTAACATGATAGAGGAAATAACCATCGCGGTTACCCCAAATGAAATGGTGAAACCACGCATATAATCGGTTAGAAAGTTAAATTGTATATCTAGTAAAAATACAACGATGGAAACCATCCCGATGATGCGGACAATTTCTAAGTAACGTTTGGTAAAAAAGGTTTTTT
>JAEZHT010000015.1 GCA_023436805.1 Bacillota bacterium | reverse complement strand
ATCAAAACAGATTTGAAGTTATCTGAGAGAGTTTATCATTGTCCAAATTGTGAGTTACATTTGGATAGAGATCATAACGCAGCGATCAACATCAACAAAGAAGGGTTTAGAAAGTATAAGTTAGCTTTTCAGTTATAAACAAATAAGAACCGTAGGGACTACGGGGATAGCCTATTGAGTCACTGGTGGTTACACTAGTTTGGATAGGAAGCCCCCACTTCTATAAGTGGTGGGTAGTTCACAGATAAGCCATTCATCAAAGTGATTACGGGTATGCGGCGTGTGGGTAAGTCCACGTTGATTGATTTATATATTCAAAAATTAATTGAAACAGGGGTATCCAAAGATCAAATACTGAAAATCAATCTAGAATTACCAGATTTTTTCAATATAGATAATTATAGCGATTTATCCGATTATGTTCTCTTTTGGGCGAAAGAGAAGACAGCCCCACTTTATGTATTTATCGATGAAATCGGTCGTGTTCAATCATGGGAAAAAGCCATCAATGGTTTTCATACATTGAATCGTTTCGATTTATATATCACCGGATCAAACGCTTATTTGTTATCAACGGATTTATCCACATTCTTAGCCGGTAGATATGTTGAAATACCTGTCTTACCTTTGTCATATAAAGAATTCACCCGTTTATATCCAAAATCTGATTTCAATGATTTTATTAGATTTGGTGGTATGCCATCCATATCACCATTGGGTTTAGTGTATGAAACTTCTATGACTGTGCTGAGAGATTCATTTCGATCAGCGGTTTTACAAGATGTTATAACGAGACATCAAATCAGACAAACCGTTGTTCTTGAGCGACTCATTCAGTATATTTTTACGAATACAGGCAAAACATTTTCAGCTTTATCCATTGTCAATTACTTAAAATCCCAAAGAATCGCCGTATCTGTTGACACCATTTTATCTTATCTAACGATTTTGGAGGATGCATTCTTAATTTATCGAATCAAAAGGCATGATTTGATCGGTAAAGTCATATTGAAAACCGAAGAGAAGTACTATATCTCTGATCATGGATTTAGGGAAGCCATCGCAGGTAACAATTTTTCTGTGATTGAAATGATTCTTGAAAATATCGTTCTGATTGAACTGAAGAGAAGAGGATATCAGGTTTATATCGGTAAAGTAAATGATTTAGAAATCGATTTTGTTGTCAAGAAGGATGGTCAAACTGCTTATTATCAAGTCGCCTATTTACTTACAAATGAATCGACACGTTCAAGGAAATTTGATGTGTACCAACACATTACTGACAATCATCCAAAATATGTATTATCGATGGATACAATCAACTTCTCAAAAGATGGTATTATCCATAAAAATATCATTGATTTTTTATTAGAGTGAAGCAAAAAAACACCCCATTCATCATCGAATGGGGTGTTGTGTTTAGTATTGTTTTTTCTTTCTCGCACCAATCGTAATTCGAACATAATCAATTTGCAAATCCTTGAGTTCAGGGATTTGTTTGATGAATTCGAACACATCGGTGTTATTGATTTCGGTAATCTTATTGGTATCTTTGACAACCACGTGGATATGGCTATCGGCGTTGTGCATTGGGTTGTCAATCGCGAGGTCATAGTACTTGGTATCGTTGATGAACAGTTCAACCACGATGCGTTGCTCGATTAAAAAATCCAAGTTGTTATAAATCGTTGATATGTTCGTAAACCCTTTTTTCGCAAGCGCAGTCTGAATTTCCTTGAAGGTTAAATGGTTATTTTCAAGGACGTCGATCATCGCTTTACGGCTATTGGTGATACGAAGATTTTTTTTACGTAATTTATTGAAATAGGTCTCACGAGAATCCATTTAATTACCCCCTACGTAGTCACTATGCGTAGTGTAGTATGCAGTAATTATCTTTTGGAGTTCATCCGTATTGTAAGATAATGTTTCATATTTCGTCTCTAAATGCTTCAATTGATAGGGCGGTAATATGTGCAGTTCTACGCATGGCTTGCGCTTTAAGTACTTATAAATGCCTGTTGGCTTCTTGAATATAAATACCATAGGTATTATATCAACATTTGCGTTAAAAGCGAAACGAAATGCTCCTTTTTTAAAGGGACGGATGTGGTCACAGTATGGTCTTAGGGATGCTTCAGGGAATACAGCGATCATATTGTTGCCAGCCAATTGTTCATTCAACAGTTTTTGATAACGGACAATGCCTTCTTTAGAATCGGGAATCGGTGCGCCACCAATGATGTGGAATATTTTACCAACGATGGGTAAACCCAGGTTTGTTTTCAACATGGTATAGTATATGCGCTTTGGAAAGAAGGATGCACCCAATAAGAAAGAATCGAACTGGTGGACGTGGTTAGACACGATGACTGCGCCTTTTTTACGGTAAGCTTTGAAGATTTTTTTATTTCTCACTCTAAACCGTAAGAAGATGAATCCATAAAAATAGACAAAAACAACCTTGATTATAAAAACCAAGATTTTCGATAACATGCGGGTATGCCATTTTTGCCCAAAATAATCGAAATCCTCGGGTAGGTCTACCGGTTTCGCTTCGATGGTCTTAAACGTGTGTTCGTTTTCGTCTTTGGGTTTTAAATCTTCATTGTTTGCCATGGAGACACCTTAAAAAATAGATACTTCTCATCTATTATATCATAGGTCAAACCATTCATGTGTGACTATAAATAGTCATATTGTATGATATAATGAATTGGGTGAGGCCATGATCTTAGTATACGGTGGGGCGTTTAATCCGCCAACCAAAGCACACAAAACCATATTTGAAACATTGATGAAGCAGTATCAACCATCGATGTTCATTTTTATCCCCGTGGGTAAAGCGTATCCCAAATCCAACCTCATCGATTTTCACCATCGTAAAAAAATGATCGAAATCATGACCCAAGGGTATGACCAAGTGATGGTTTCAGATTTTGAACAGACAGATGCTTTTAAAGGCACGATATCTGCATTAGATCACTTTCAAGCGTTGTATCAAACGGAAGTCAAGTTTGTCCTTGGTTTAGACAATGTTTTGGATTTACCGAATTGGATTGAATATGAGCGTTTGATGAACACACATGCATTTGTCGCGATTGACCGTTCTGGTTCAGTTAAAAACGCCATTCAAACCCATTATCCTAAACATGTTGATAAGTTTGATTGTATAGAACTGGATCTCAAAGCATCCTCAACCGCATTCAGAAGTGACCCCCATCGCTATCAAGACATGATCGATGGACCGGTATTTGAATATATCTTAAAGCACCATTTGTATGGAGTGTGATTGTATGTACCATCAAGGTTTTCTTAAACTAGCGCTCGTTACCCCCAGCTTAGAAGTGGGTAACCCCGTCTATAACGTCAATGAAATACTTAAAACCATCGATACCTTAAACGTAGGTATCGCTTTATTGCCTGAATTATCGATCACAGGCTATGCTTGTGGCGATTTATTCTACCAAGACGCCCTCATCATGACGGCTAAAAGACAATTGAAACGTTTGTTGGAGGAATCTACATTCAAAGGTGTGTTGGTGGTAGGCTTACCTTTAGACATTGAAGGGGTCCTTTATAACACCGCAGTCGTCATCCAAGGGTCAAAGATTTTAGGGGTTATACCTAAAAAGTATTTGCCTAATACCTATGAATATTATGAGAAACGTTGGTTCAACTCAGGGTTAGATATCCAAATTAAAGAAGTTGAATTATTAAATCAAGTGGTACCATTTGGCGACTTGATTTTTGAAGATAACGATAAAAATATCCGTTTTGGTGTAGAAATCTGCCAAGACATGTGGACCAATTTCTCCCCAGGCAACGCACTCGCTTTGAATGGGGCCAACATGATTTTAAACTTATCAGCATCCAATGAATATTTAGATAAAGAAGCTTCCAGACGGATGGTTGTGGTGGAAAACTCACGACGTAACGCTGGGGCGTATGTCTATGTTTCTTCAGGCATGATGGAGTCTTCCTCCGATACGGTATTCTCAGGACACAACATGGTTGCTGTTAATGGACAACTCAGGGATGAAAAATTCTTCAATACACCCAAAACCCAAGTCTTGTTGACCGAAGTCGACTTTGGTGAAATCCACTTCACGAGAAGACACGATACCAATTTAAAAGATGCCCTCCACCGTATGAAGATGGATATCACGAGAATCCCAGTAGCTTTTGAAGATGATCCAAACTTCATATTTTCAAAACCACTGTATGAACTACCGTTCGTACCCAAACCAAAACAAGCCAAGAAAGCTTTTGAAGACATCAAACGCATTCAAGTCCAAGCGCTTGCGAAACGCTTGTTACACGTCAATATGCCAACCTTAGTGATTGGTGTTTCTGGTGGGTTAGATTCTACCTTAGCGTTACTCATCGCCCATGAGACTTATCAATTCTTGGGTTGGGACCCTAAAGGCATTTTAGGGGTCACCATGCCGGGTTTAGGCACCTCTGACCGCACCAAAAATAACGCGGTTCAATTGATGTCATCTTTAGGCATTACCCATCAAGAGATTTCAATCGTTGAAGAAACCCACAAGCATTTTGAGATGATCAAACAAGACAAAAACCAAACCGATGTTACTTACGAAAATACCCAAGCGAGAATTCGTACGATGACACTCATGAACCTTGCCAACAAGCATAACGGTATTGTCTTAGGTACAGGGGATTTGTCTGAAATCGCTTTGGGCTTTATGACCTATAATGGCGATCAAATGAGCATGTATGGCATCAATGCTGGATTGCCAAAAACCTTGGTCAGATTCATGGTTGAGATGTACGCTTCGGTTCATCCAAATCTATCTGAGATTTTAATGGATATCGTCTTAACACCGGTATCCCCAGAACTCATCAAAGATCAAAAAACAGAAGACATCTTAGGTAAATATAAAATCAACGATTTTCTTCTACACCGCCTACTGAGATGTGGCGATGAACCAGAAAAAATGATTTTCTTATTGAAATCCATTTTCAACGTGGATGACAAGGAAGCGACCACCCGTGTGAACTATTTCTTAAACCGTTTTTACAACCAACAATTCAAACGTCAGGTATTGCCTGATGGTCCAAAAATCCTAGACATCACACTCTCACCACGAGGGGATTTTAGAATGCCTAGCGACATCAAAGTGGTGATTAAATGAAAGTCATATTAGGTTTATCTGGTGGCGTAGACAGCAGTGTCGCTGCCATCAAACTTTTAGAACAAGGCTATGAAGTCGAAGCCGTATTCATGCGAAACTGGGACTCTGCTGCCAACCAAGACGTGTATGGGAATCCCACCGTCAATGATGACATGTGTGCCCAAGAAGTCGATTACCAAGACGCCTTAAAAGTAGCCAATCAAATTGGCATCAAACTCCATAAAGTCGATTTTACCCAAGAGTATTGGAACCAAGTATTCCAGTACTTTTTAGGCGAATATAACCGTGGTAGAACACCCAATCCGGACATTTTGTGTAACACTGAAATCAAATTCAAAGCATTTTTAGATTACGCGAAAGGACTTAAAGCAGATTACATCGCGATGGGTCATTACGCCAAAACCGAAGTTGTTGATGGTAAGGTTTTACTCAAACGTGCCCACGATGATAACAAAGACCAAACCTATTTTCTCTCACAACTCACCGAGGCACAAATTGAACGTGCGTTATTTCCTTTAGGTGATATCGATAAACCAGAAGTCAGAGAGATTGCGAAAAGACACAACCTCGCGACCGCCGTTAAAAAGGATTCTACTGGGATTTGTTTCATTGGAGAACGTCAGTTCAACCAATTTTTAAGCAATTATCTTTATAAGAAACCTGGTAAGATGACCAAACTCGATGGGACATTCATCAAGGCCCATGATGGCTTGATGAATTACACGATTGGTCAACGTAAAGGGTTGGGCATTGGTGGCTTAAGAGATTACGATTTAGAGCCATGGTTTGTGGTTGGAAAAGACGTAACCAATAACATTCTATATGTCGAACAAGGCTTCCATCACCCGTATTTATATTCCAACCGTTGTATTGTCAAAGACGTTGTTTGGCGCTATGACAAATCCTTGGAAGGAAGACAATTTTCCGCGAAGTTCAGATACCGTCAAAAAGACACCGATGTCTTTTTGAAATGGATTGACGATACTACCTTAGAAGTATCTTACCCAATCACTGTACGTGCCGTGACCCCAGGTCAAGCTTGTGCGATTTATGAAGGCGATGTGTGTGTCGCTGGTGGGTTCATTGATACCGTTTATATGAATGAAGAAAGAAGAAACTATTGATGCGAAAAGCGTGGCTCTTATTGGCCTTTTCATTGTTGGTTGGCTTGGGGATGAATTTAGCTCACCCCGTGACACCTGCCCATTTAAATACGATTGGTATTCATAAATCGATGTTTGGCGTGATGTTTGCCAGCATGAACTTGGGCCAATTCATATTCGCCCCATTTTGGGGTAATTTAGGTGACCAGAAGAATCGTACTTGGGTCGCCGTTATTGGCTTGGTAGGCTACGCCATTTCACAATTTTTCTTTGGGTATGTGACCAATGTATACTTGGTCATTTTGGTGCGTTTCTTCGCTGGTGTATTTGCTTGTGCGATTTTATCCAATGGGTTAGCACACATATCTGTGAATAAAGAATTTGGAACACACAAAGCCAAACTGATTTCGCTATTCGTCGCTTTTAACGTGATGGGTTCGACGTTAGGGTATTACATTGGTGGGTTCATCGGTGACCATTTTGTGGGTCAAGAATACATCTTAATGTATATCCAAGCGGTCTTCAATTTGGTACTCGCCGGATTGACCATGGTATTCTTACACATGGATGAAGAAATCAAAATCGTTAAAAAACGTCAAAGCGCGATTGCCCAATTGGCTCAAATTAAAAAATTATCGAAAGAGTTATTCCTTTTAATCATCATCATCGCGCTCGTCTCCATCGCGCAAACCAATTTTTCCAAGTATTTAGATTTATATATGACGGATTTAAGTTACTCCCCTTCACAAATAGGTTCATTGGTATTCGTGACAGGGATCGTGACATTGATCATGAGTTTCTTTGTCGTTCCGCAGTTAAGCAAGCGATATAAGGAAACCAAAACCATTTTCGTTGTCGTCATTTTACAGGCCATTTTTACCGCACTTACCTTTAGTTTGGATCAAAGCATATTCCTCGTTTGGGGGTATACCTTCTTCATGGTCTATATCGCCGGTAAAGCCATCTACGAACCGACCATTGCCTCTCATTTATCGAAATATACCGATGTATCTCCAGGGGTATTGATGGGGTCAAGACAAAGTGCGATATCACTGGGTGCCATCATCGGCCCACTGGTCGCAGGTGTTATTTATGATGACATTGGGGTGTATTTATTCATCGTATTGTCTGGCATTTTAGCGCTAAGTGCGGTCTTATTATCAATCTACAAAAAGCGGGTGAAAGTATGAGAACCTTAATCGGCAACGTCACCCATTATTTATTTAGAAATCAAGACAATGGCTATTCGATTGCGAAAGTGATCCTAGAAGATGAATCTGAAGTCATCATGACGGGGTATTTTCCGGAATTATCCAAAGAAGTGACTTATAGTTTTACGTGTGAAGAAACCACCCATCCGAAGTATGGGATACAATATAAAGTCATCCAATTTGATAAGGCGGATGTTCAAAATAAAGAAGGTTTAATCGCGTATTTATCCTCCGATTTGTTCACAGGGATTGGTCCTGTCAAAGCCAGAAAAATGGTGGAACTTTTTGGCGACCAAACCATCAAAAAGATTTTAGATGATAAACTCATCTTAATGCAAGTCGGTTTGAACCGTCTTCAAATTGAACGTTTTTACCAACAGCTGTATGACAATCAAGTGATTGAATCGACTTTAGTTAAACTGTATGGTTACGGTCTATCCTCAAAGATGGCGATGAAGCTATTCAATAAATATAAAGATGAAACCCTATCGGTTTTACAAAAGAACCCATACCGTTTGATCGAAGACATCGATGGCATTGGCTTTCAAAAAGCAGACGCCATCGCTGAACTATTTTCTATTCAAAAAGATGACCCAAGACGAATTGAAGCAGCGATTTTATACGGTATCAAGACGTTCTCATTTTCTAAAGGGGATACCTTCTTATATGAGACCCAACTAGACTACATCTACCAAACGTTCTTAAGAGAAATAGATGATAGAAAAATCCAAACTGGACTCTCACAACTCATCCAAAACAATCATATTTTACACATTGAAAACAAATATTTCTTAAAACAAATTTACGATACAGAACTTGCAGTATCCAACCACATCAAACGTTTGATGATTCCGGTTGAAGATCGTACCAATGAAATCTTAAACCTCATCGAACGGGCACAGTTTGATTTGGGCATCGAATATACTGAAAAACAAAAAGACGCCATTTTGTCCGCGCTCAGTTCATCCATATCGGTCATCACTGGCGGACCAGGGACCGGGAAGACCACCGTCATTTCGGGCATCCTTTATGTGTATTCAAAACTCCACCGTATCGATTTAACTTTAGAATCGGCCAGTGAAGACATCCTGTTGGTCGCCCCAACCGGACGTGCTTCAAGACGGATGCAGGCTGTGATGAATGTCAAGGCGATGACCATTCACCGGGCTTTGGGTTATAACTACGATGGTATATTTTATTACAACGAAAATATCCAACTCCCCCAAGACTTAATCGTCATCGATGAAGCCTCGATGATTGATATCTTTCTCGCTGAAAATCTATTTAAATCGATCCCAGCCCACACCCAAGTCATCATCGTTGGCGATGAAGACCAATTACCATCGGTTGGACCAGGGTATGTCTTAGGCGATATTATCGCATCCAATCAAGTCCCTGTGATTAGACTCAAAGAAATCCACCGTCAAGCGAAGAATTCAAACATCATTTCCTTAGCCCAAGTCGTGAACGAACAACGCGTCGAAGATACCGATTTTGATTCGAAAGAAGACATCAAGTTTATGAATCTAGATTCAAGCAAAATCATCGATGCCATCCGCTACACCGTGAAAGCAGCCCTCGATTTAGGCTATGATTTATATGAAGATATCCAAGTCTTAATTCCGATGTATAAAGGCCCCCTCGGGATTGACGCAGTCAATAAAGTCTTGCAAGAATCCTTGATGGATTTTAAAAAGACCATCACCTATGGCGAAAAAATCTTCACGATTGGTGATAAAGTCATTCAACTCTCAAACTCACCTGAAAAAGGCATCATGAATGGGGATATCGGCATCATCAAAGACATCTCTAAATCGAAAGACAATGAAGACATCATTTATATTTCTTTCGATGACCACGTGATCCCTTTCCAAAAAGGCGATCTAGAAGACTTAAATCACGCATACGCGATTTCGATTCATAAGTCTCAAGGCAGTGAGTATAAAGTCGTGATTATGCCGCTTGTACGTGCGTACATGCGTCTATTAAGAAAAGAACTGCTATACACCGGCATCACACGAACCAAGACGCACCTATCATTATTGGGGGACTTAAACCTCATTGAACAAGCGTCTAAAGTGTTGAATGAAAAGCGTCAAACCCGATTGGCACATTATTTAAATGAAGCGATTGAATCGGTTGAAGTAGAATTATCCCCTTATGATTTCTTAGAGTAATCTTTTCTTAAAACACGAATAATGTTATGATTTTATTTAAAACGTAAAATAAAAGTCTAAACTCAAATTTACTTGGGTTTAGACTTTTTTTCTATATTTTTTTAACTCGTAAACGTTGAAAGTTTTCAATCAATCGTTTGGTTTCTTCAGTCGTTAAGACACGACCATAAGAGATGATGACGTTATCGACGATCAAACCAGGGGTTCTAAGCAAACCGGATTGGGCGATAGACTTCATGTCTGTAACATAAAGTACTTGCGCATCCAATCCCATTTCAGAGACTGCTCTAACCACGTTTTCATGAAGCTTTTTACAATTGGCACAACCAGAACCCAATACTTTGATTTCCATGTGTAAACCCCCTTATATGAATAAATAACCAAAAGCGTTAAACAAATATCCTACCAGTATAATACCGATAGTAACAATGCCCACAAAAGTCACGAGTAGTTTTGTTTTGACAACCTTTTTCAACATCACAATCGATGGTAAGGATAAAGCGGTGACCGCCATCATGAAGGCTAAAACAGTACCTAAACCTACCCCTTTTAGTATCAAAGCTTCAGCGATTGGCAGTGTACCAAAAATGTCTGCGTACATGGGGATACCTACCACAGTAGCTATGACCACAGAGAATGGGTTGTTTTGGCCTAAAACCATTTCGATGAAGGACTGCGGGATGTAGCCGTGAATGATGGCACCTATACCTACGCCGATCAACACATATAGCCAAACTTTGTGGATGACTTCTTTCACTTGAGAGAACCCATAATTCACACGGTCTTTTTTGGTCATTGGCAGCATTTCACCCAAATCGGTCATCATCAATGGACTTGGTTCTTTGACAAAGTCTTCGACATATTTATCCATTTTAAAGATGGATATCAAGGTACCCCCAATGATCGCGATGAGCAAGCCTGTGACAACATAGGCCAACGCGACCCAACCGTTAAAAATGGTAGCGAGAAGGAGAATGGATGCGAGATCGACCAAAGGCGATGAAATCAAGAAAGAGAAGGTGACACCAATCGGTAAACCCGCTTTGGTGAAACCGATGAAAATCGGTATCGATGAACACGAACAAAAGGGGGTCACTGTACCCAATAAGGCACCAATGGTATTCGCCCAAATGCCTTTAAATTTACCCAAGATGGCTTGTGTTTTCTCCGGTGTGAAATACGACTGGATGTAACTAGATATAAATATAAGAATCGACAATAAGATAAAAATTTTAATGACATCATAAAAGAAGAAAACCAACCCATGAAATAAAGGCGAATCGGCTTCCACCCCTAAGGATTGAAATAGCCATTCAAAAAAATCACTCAACCAAGTCATCTTTAAAAACAGATCAGAAAACCATGTCCATAAACCCATACATATAACCTCATATAGATTAAACTCTATATATCATTATAAACAAAAAAAGGCGTTTTGTATACGCCTTTTAGGGTTATTCTAATTGTTTTGAGACGTGTGCTGCTAAGACTGAACCTAAC
>JAEZHT010000050.1 GCA_023436805.1 Bacillota bacterium | reverse complement strand
ATACTAATGATACGCAAGGTGATCAAATGAATCAGAAAAAATGGTATTATACGTTCCTTGGCTTGTTTTATGGGTTAAATATCTTCAATACTTATATGGTAACCACTTCCATATTCAATCGATATTTGATTCCATTTAGACGTCATGGGTTATTAGAACTGAATGCGATTATGGGTAACATCGCGGCGTTAACCATCCTATTGTTGATAGGATTTTTAATCTTCAAAAATAGGCGCGCACGGATGCAATACTTACTCGTGATAACGTTATTGCTCAACATCGCGATTTTTTCGATTGGGATATTCACCAAATATTACTCCACAATGTTCTCCATTTATGAAATGACTCTATTTAATAACCCAGCAGCAGAATTGGCTGGGTCCATATTTGTGGAAGCATTGGCTGAACTATATAATTACTACCGAATCATCGTATTCATTCCAGCCATGGTTTTACTAGGGATACATATAGGTTACTTTAGACAAATTAAGAAACTAGAGATGGAAATAGAAGAAGTCACTTACCCATTACATAGATTTCTATCCGGGTTCTTGTTGTTGGGTTCTGTGGTTATATCCATATCGACAAATGCGATTGTTAAAACCAATCTCGACAAACGTTGGCCCATCTCCGCTGAACGTGCGTTATTTGGCATTCAAAGTGCAGGTTTATACAATTACTATATCGGCCAAATGATGGGTATCAATTTATCCAACGTCAATCTTACTTTACCAAGTTTAACTATTTATAATGCATACAATAAAAATCAAGCGACCTATACCAATATTTATGGACAAACCTTCAGCAATCAGTTGACTTTACCAGAGGCATCCACCGTAACCGTAGACCCATCTTTGATGAATGGTTCCTCACTCAATGGCATCTTGTCTGGTAAAAATGTGGTCATCATTCATTTGGAAACTTTCAATCATTTCTTACTTGACGAAACGGGTCCTTATTTTGATGCTACCTACTTTGAAACGTTAAAGGCACTTTTAAATGAGTCTTATGTTTTAGATAACTTTTATACCAACGTCGGTTTGGGCAATTCAGCGGATGCAGAGTTTTCAGTGATGACTGGTTTATACCCTACAGGGGATACAACCTTGTATTGGAACTATAATCAAACCAAGTATGTCTTTGAAGCCTTACCGAAATTATTCCCAGAAGCGTATAAAGCATCTTTACATGGGGATACTAAAACATTCTATAACCGAAACATCGTCCATGAACAAATGCTAGGGTTTGATGACTATTTTTACTTTGATGAGAAAATACCTTATTATGAAGGCACAAAAAACGGGGTACATCTATTTCCAAACCATCTGCAAAAGAACACACCAGATAGCCCATGGTTATCGGATAACGCTTTGTTGGCTTGGACAGAATCTTTGATCGAGCAACACGATTCGTATTTCTTATACCCAATTACGATACAACCACATACCCCATATTTATACGATCCATTCCCAAATCAATTCACCCCAGAGATGATTCCAGTGAGTTCAACCACCCTCAAATACATCAACTATGAAACGTATTACGATGATTTCTTCCAAAATTTCATCGACATGGCTAAACGGGTAGACAACACCGCTTATGTATTTTACAGTGACCATGGATCAGGTATCCCTAAAGTTGATTTAGAAACCATTTTAGGCAAAGAATTGACAACGATTGAGCATAAACTTGAAATGATTAAAACATTGGCATTCATTTACGTACCTGACGATACCGATCAAACCTCAGATATTCCACGGGGCTTATTGACGGGGTCACAACCTTTAGTGAGAAGTCAGGTCGATTTATACCGTACAATTGTTGAGTTGTATGGGAAGACGTCCGATTATCATTATTATGGTGTCAACGCATTATCGGATGAACGTACTTTCTCCATCGATACGAGGTCATTTGACATCGTAACCGACGATTTTTTCATCATCAGTAAATTCATGAATAGTGATGAAAGTCCAAACGATATGAATACCTTGTATTTTGTTGAAAATGACGAAGTTGAGATTGAACCGTTCGCCTTATATGAAAAAGTCATGTTGTTTAAAAAACGCATGGACATCGCGCTTCATTTGAATTTATATCAGCACTTAAAAAATATTTGAGTTGTTTATTGACAACCACCTCAAAAAACGATATAATTCAATTTGCGCGGATGTGGCGAAACTGGCAGACGCACTAGACTTAGGATCTAGCGCCTTCGGCGTGCAGGTTCAACTCCTGTCATCCGCACCACTTGAATTTCAAACGGCTACCGCATAGCCGTTTTATTTTTTTTCATATACGTAAACACTTGTCATTATAAAAAAACCACCGGATACGGTGGTTTTTTATTATCATTTAGGTTTATTTTTCAACGATGAGTATTTTGTTATTAACCATACTTCTGTATTTCCAATATTTTACGATATACACATTATTTTCTTCAAAAGCAAGCGGTTGATTATACTCACTGGTGAAAAATGAATACGTGGTGTAGAGCCCTGCATATTTAAAACTCAAGAGAAATGACTCATACCAAAGCGAGATAAAATCGATTCTATCTAGTCGTCTTCCTGACAAACCATTCACATAAGTTAATCCAAGGATGAGGTGACCCAAACTTGGAAAACGATACTTTAAAATGGTTATTTCGATGATTGCTATGACCAAAAGATAAGCACCAAATATGCCATAGATCAAACCTTCATCGGATATTCTATTGGGTAGGATATAAAAAAGTGCTATACATAATAATGAACCGATGGTGATGGATAAATTAAGGATGGTTGCGAAGATGATTCGAAATTTGCTCGGCATTAAAAAATGTTGATACATCAAGGTATTGAATGATCTGTCTTGATCCGTCATAAGTCCCTCCCTTGAATCGATGATTTATTAACCTCAGTTTATCATCATAGTACTAAAAAGTAAATGTAAAATAGTATAAAGGCATTCTTTATTCAATGATTGACAGTCATGATTGAAAAAGAAATCCTATGATTTTTATCTTGAGATTATCAGTTTAATTCGTTAGCAAAAAATAGACGAATGTTCTGAAATATAGCTTGTTTCCATAATTATTATAAAAAAGAGACTATTTATAATAAATATTTGCATTATTTATAAGAATGGTTGTGTTTTATGTTATACTTATCACAGTGGAGGACTTATTTATGAACAAGAAGAACAACTTAGCCATTGAAACCATCTTTACAGTCACCGCCATTGTCCTCATTCTATTTACATTGATTTTCGGACAATATATTGGCGATACTGCAGAGATGGTTTTGTTTGGATTATCCTTTGTATTTGGTGGTTTTTATAAAGCCAAAGAAGGTGTCATTAAAACCATCGAGAACAAAGCCTTAAATGTCGAATTTCTAATGATTGTTGCAGCACTAGGCGCATTTGTTTTGAAAAATTACGCTGAAGGTGCGATACTGATATTTATTTTTGCACTGTCAGGTTTACTAGAAGATTACGCGACTTCGAAAAGCGAAAAAGCTTTTACAAGTTTACTCAGTTTAGCCCCAGAAGAAGCCATTTTGGAAAAAGACAATAAAGAAACCATCGTCAAAGTCAGTGATTTAAATATTGGTGACGTTGTAGTGGTAAAAGTAGGTTCATCCATTCCAGCGGATGGTGTGGTCATTTTTGGTAGTACGTCCATCAATGAATCGATGATCACGGGGGAATTCGTCCCTGTCGATAAAAAAGTTGGGGATGTTGTGTTCAGTGGGACATTGAATGAATCAGCATTGATCAAAGTTAAAGTTACCAAAGACATGAAAGATTCAATGGTTCAAAAAATCATCGATTTTGTGGAGACTGCCCATGAGAATAAAACCGAAACCCAAAGTTTCATTGAGCAATTCGAACGCTGGTATGTGTATGTCGTCATCGCCTTATCGATTTTGACCATGGTCGTACCACCCATTTTTGGTTGGTGGACTCAAGATGTTGCGATTTATCGTGGTATTGTCGTTTTAGTGGTGGGCTCCCCGTGTGCGCTTGTCGCGAGTGTGTCACCTGCAGTTTTATCATCCTTATCCAATGCGTCTAGAAAAGGGATACTCATCAAAGGTGGTAAGCACCTTGAAACACTTTCTAGCATTGATGCTGTGATGCTCGATAAAACCGGCACCATCACCGAAGGCAAACCTGAAGTGAAAGAAATTTATTGTTCGATAGACGAACATGAAACCTTATGCAAAGTCATCTATGCTTTAGAAAAACAATCTACCCACCCGCTTGCGAAAGCAGTGGTTACTTATTTAAATGAAACAGAAGATATTGAAGTTACATCAAAAGAGACCCCTGGTAAAGGGATTGAAGGTAGCTATGATGGTCATTTATATCAAGTAGGTAAATTCGATGTTGCTATATCCGACGATTTAAAATCTAAAGTTGATTTAGCCCATAAATCAGGTTTTACAACCATCTTGGTTTCTAAAGATGGGGTGCTCGTAGGGTATATTGCTTTGATGGATCGTATTCGTCCAAAAGTCAAAGAAGCGATTGAATCATTGAAGGCACATAATATTAGACCGATTCTAATGACTGGAGATAACCGTTATACTGCAGGGGCCATAGCGAAAGAAGCAGGCATCACTTATGTCTTATCAGAATTGTTACCAGAAGATAAATTGAAACACGTCGAATCCCTTAAAAAAACCGGTAAAAAAGTCATGATGGTTGGTGATGGCATCAATGACGCGCCTGCACTCGCTGCTGCAGACATTGGTGTGGCGATGGGGTCAGGTACTGATGTATCCTTAGAAACGGCCGACATCGTCTTCATGAATAACAACATAGGTAACATTGGAAAATCGATTGAACTTGCGAAACGCATGAAAAAGATTGCAAGACAAAACATCATTTTCTCAATTTCCGTCATCAGCTTATTGTTGTTATCCAATGTTTTTGGGATAGTTTTATTACCATTAGGTGTCATTTTCCATGAAGGTTCGACCATTTTGGTCATTCTAAATAGTTTAAGATTGTTATTGAAGTAGGAGGGTTTTATGTTAGAAGTTGGAACAAAAGTCAAAGATTTCAGTTTACCCGATGGGTTTGGTCAAACCCATCGTTTATCCGATTATTTAGGCAAAAAAGTTGTGCTCTATTTTTACCCAGAAGACGACTCACCAGGGTGTACAGAACAAGCCTGTACCTTCAAAGAAGTGCATACCGATTTGATTGGACAAAATGTGGTTTTATTGGGCATCAGCCCAGATGGCATCGATGCCCATAAATCCTTTGTTACCAAGTATGGCTTACCATTTACATTATTGAGTGATGAAGACAAAAAAGTGTCCACGTATTTTGGGGCTTATGGTACGAAAAATCTCTATGGCAAAATCGTCGAAGGTATCATTCGCTCTACGTTTATCATCGATGAACAAGGCACGATTGAAAAAGTTTTCAAACGGGCTTTTGCAAAATCGAATGCATCCTCGGTTTTAGCCTACATAAAGGGCTAGATTAGAATCTCTATAAGATGTAAAAATTTTCACATTATTGGGTTTTACTAGGTTGATTTACCATTGTAAATACGTTATAATCAATACGCAGGTTATTCTATAAGAATAAGAAATTAGGAGGATAAAAATGGCAGATAATAAGAAAGTTATTATGTCAATGGATGGCGCAGAAGCATCAGCATATGTAGCTTACGCGTTAACCGAAGTTGCGGGCATCTATCCAATTACACCATCTACACCAATTGGACAAAACGTCGACTTATGGGCATCCCAAGGTAAGAAGAACATTTTTGGTATGCCAGTAAAAGTCGTTGAAATGCAAAGTGAAGCCGGTGCGGTTGGTACCGTTCACGGGTCTTTACAAACTGGTCTATTGACGACATCATTTACTGCATCTCAAGGGTTACTATTAAAGTTACCTAACATGTATAAAATCGCTGGTCAATTGTTACCAGGGGTCATTCACGTCGCTGCAAGATCCATCGCAGCACAAGCATTATCCATTTTTGGTGACCATCAAGACGTGATGGCTGCCAGACAAACAGGTTGGGCTATGTTGGCTTCAAACTCTGTTCAAGAAGTCATGGATTTAGGTGGGATCGCTCACTTAGCCGCTATCAAAGGGTCTATTCCATTCCTTCATTTCTTCGATGGGTTCAGAACTTCACATGAAGTCAATACCATTGAAGTATTAGATTATGATGTACTTGCAAGATTACTCGACAGAGAAGCGCTTGCGAAATTCAGAGCAGGGGCTTTAAACCCAGCACATCCAAAAACACGTGGTACTGCTCAAAATGACGACGTTTATTTCCAAACACGTACATTACAAGCATCCAAATATGCTGCAATCCCTGACATCGTCAATGATTACATGCAGGAAATCTCCAAAGTCACTGGTAGACATTATGCACCGTTCAATTACTATGGTGACCCACAAGCAACCGATGTCATCGTTGCGATGGGCTCAGTCATTGAAACTGCTAAAGAAGCCATTGATTATTTAAACCGTCATGGTAAAAAAGTCGGTATCGTCTCAGTTCACTTATTTAGACCATTCTCAGAAAAATATTTCTTTGATGTCATGCCTACTTCAGTGAAGAGAATTGCTGTACTAGACAGAACCATTGAACCAGGTAGCACCGGCGAACCATTATTCTTAGATGTTAAGAATATGTTCTATGGCAAACCTAACCAACCAGTGATCATTGGTGGTATCTATGGCTTATCTTCCAAAGATACAACACCTTCAATGATCAATGCGGTATTCAAAAACTTAGCTGGCGATCAAAAAGACCACTTCACTGTGGGTATTAACGATGACGTTACATTCACATCCATCGATATTTCTGAACAAATCGACGTGACTGACAAAGACACGTTAGAAATGTTATTCTTTGGATTGGGTTCAGATGGTACTGTTGGTGCTTCTAAGAACATCGTTAAGATCATTGGTGATAACACTAAGTTAAACTCTCAAGCTTATGCGGCTTATGACTCCAAAAAAGCTGGTGGGGTTACACGTATGCACTTACGTTTCAGCCCACATGAAATCCGCTCTACTTACCTAGTCAATAACCCACACTTTGTGTCCTGTTCTGCAGATACTTATCTTGCAAAATACGATATGATCAAAGGGTTACGTCAAGGCGGTAAATTCTTATTAAATACCCAAGTACCTAAAGATCAAATCGAAGCGTTCTTACCTAACAAGGTGAAACGTCAATTGGCTCAAAAGGCTGCTAAATTCTACATCATCAATGCGGTTGACCTAGCGTATGAAATCGGCTTAGGCAGACGTATTAATACCATCATGCAAAGTGCTCAACTTAAACTCGTTGAACAAATCATGCCATTTGAAACCGCTGAAAAATACATGAAGAAGTACGCTGAAAAATCTTACGGACGTAAGGGTGATGCGATTCTTGAAATGAACTATGCAGCGATCGAAGCTGGTTACAAGCACTTAGTAGAAATCGAAGTTAAACCTGAATGGGCATTCTTAGAAGATGAAAAGACAGAAAAAGACAGCCGTCCATCATTCGTTAAGAATATCGCTGACATCGTCAACGCCATTGAAGGTGACTCACTGCCTGTATCTGCGTTCCTAGGTTATGAAGATGGCCATATGGACAATGGTGCAGCTGCGTATGAAAAACGTGGTATCGCGAACTTCATTCCAGGTTGGAGAGAAGAAAACTGTATCCAATGTAACCAATGCGTATTCGCATGTCCACACGCCGTCATCCGCGCCTTCTTAGCAACCCCAGAAGAAGCTGAAAAAGCACCGGCTGGTTCTAAGATGATTCCGGGTAAAGGTAAAGGTCTTGACCAATACAAATATACCATCCAAGTTTCAACCCTAGACTGTACAGAATGTGGCGTTTGTGTCCAAGTATGTCCAGCCCCAGGTAAAGCCTTATTTATGACCCCAATCGGTCCAGAATTGGCTGCCGGTTCACAACAAATCGCAGATTACTTCTTCAATGAAGTAACTTATAAGAATATCGGTAACGATAACGTGAAGAACGTCAACTTCAACAAACCATTGTTTGAATTCTCTGGTGCGTGCGCTGGTTGTGGTGAAACACCATACATCAAAGCCATCACCCAATTGTTTGGTGAACGCATGATTCTTGCGAACGCGACCGGTTGTACCTCCATTTATGGTGGTTCATACCCAGCAACCCCATACACCACTTTACCAAACGGTAGAGGTCCAGCATGGGCAAACTCCTTATTCGAAGACAACGCTGAGTTCGGCTTCGGTATGAGAATTGCTTACGAAACCATGAGAGACAGAATCCAAACACTCATCGTGGATCACTTAAATGAAATGCCTGAAGTCTTGAAAGGTTTAGCTCAAGAATGGCTAGAACACAGAGCTGAAGGCGAATATACACAAAACTTAGCACCTAAACTAGAAGCTGAACTTGCGAAAGTCAATGAAGGTTATGCAAAAGAATTATTGAGCCTCAAAGACTACTTCGTCCGTGTTAGCCAATGGATCATGGGTGGCGACGGTTGGGCATACGACATCGGTTATGGTGGTATTGACCACGTTATCGCGAACAACGAAGATGTCAACATCCTTGTTCTAGATACTGAAGTTTATTCCAACACCGGTGGTCAATCTTCTAAATCTGCACCGTCCGCTTCGATTGCGAAATTTACAGCGTCCGGTAAGAAGACTAAGAAGAAAGACTTAGCAGCGATGGCGATGGCTTATGGTCATGTCTACGTTGCACAAATTTCACACGGGGCTTCTCCAGCACAAGTCATCAAGACACTTAAAGAAGCTGAATCTTACCCAGGACCATCCTTAGTCATCGCTTACTCCCCATGTATTGAACATGGTATCAAGGGTGGCTTGACACAATCTGCTGCACAAGCTAAGCTTGCGACAGAATGCGGTTACTGGCCAACATTCAGATACGACCCAAGATTGGCTGAACAAGGTAAGAATCCACTACAAATCGATTCTAAGCCACCAGTCTGGGACAAGTATCAAGACTACTTATTGTCTGAAGCCCGTTACGCACAATTATCACAAATCAATCCTGACCATGCAGCAGCATTGTTAGCTCAAAACTTAGCAGATGCGAAAGCACGTTGGGCTATGTATCAACGCTACAAAGCCATGGATTACTCAAAACAAGAATAGTTTCAAAAACGGATGCCAAAAACATCCGTTTTTTTTCGCCTTACGCGCGTTATTATTTTATAGGTGTGGTTTAGGGTTAAATGCCATTTGAATTATCCAAAAAAAATATGACATATCTATGAAATATCTTGACATTCGCGTTAAAAGTTATAAAATAAGAATAATTAACGAAAAGAGGTGTCTTATGAATTTAGCCAATATTGGTCTAAAAAAGCTTTTTAGTGTATATATTTTATTACTACTCAGCTTAGTGATTGTCGGTTGTCAACCTGCAGTCAAAGAAACATTCACAGTAACGTTTAACAGCGATGGTGGGTCTTTAGTTGTTGCCCAAACCATCGAAAAAGGGAAACTTGCTTTAGAGCCTGAAGACCCAACGAAGGAAGGATTCGCCTTCCAACATTGGTTCTTAACCGAAGCAGCCACCCCATTTAGCTTTGAAACACCGATTGTTGAGAACATCACATTAACTGCATCCTGGGTTGAAGTGATCAACAATACAGCGTTGATCGAAGCAGATATTCAGAATGTTGAAGATAACTTGGTGGTTAGCCCAGTTCAATTGAGTTTGCCAACCCGTGGCAGAGTTAACCGTAGTACGATTGTTTGGTCTACAACATCCAAATACGTTACTACCACAGGGTACCTACTCCCAATCAACTTCAATGACAGCACCACGACTCAAGGTGAAATCACTGGTAAATTTACGCTCAATGGAGAATCCATTACACGCACATTTACAGTGGATTTATCTCGTCATGAGGATGTCGTCATTACGAATTCACGTGTCGTGCCATTTGAAAATAAGACCACTGAGTATGATGTCGCTGCTTCAAATGTTGAATTGTTCTTTGAAGCCGATGGCACCGTACCTTACATTGGTGTATTAACATTCCTTGAACTCTTGACTGGTTTCGTTGATCCAGAAGTCGATTTTGAAATTACAGAAGGTGAAAGCATCGTAGAAATTGCATACCAATACATCGATGAAGATACCGAAGAAGTCTATGATTTAAGATTGACCATTGACGCCATCGAAAATGAAATTAGAGTCAATGACCCTGGGTTCTATTGGGGATACATTTATTCAACCGCTACCAACTATGGTAGACACATTGAATATGTCCGTGACCATCCGGATGCGCATTTCGATGAAGGTTCAGATGTGGTTTATGATTTAGACCATTTCAACCTAGATATGGCGATTTATGGTGGTGAAATACTCTTACCATATTATATTGTCAATCAATTATTTGCAGGATCCAGCTACTATAATGTGTATTATAATTACGATAAGTTGGTTGGTATTTATGGTACACCTGAACCAGGTACTCAAGAATATAGAGCGATTAAGACAAGCTCTATGAATAATAAAGATATTCCAGCTGACCTATTGGTACATACGTTCTCAACATTAGCATTTGACTTGGACAATTTCTATGGCTTACGTGAAATCATGAACGTTGAGTCATACTATGATTTATTGTACGAAAGAAGACATAAACTACTCAATGAAGATGCAGAAGATTTTGATAATGCCATCGCAAACCTTTTGTTACAAGATATCGATGAACCGCATACCAGTTATGGATACCCATCCTATTTCAATAAAACAGCTTGGAGCGGACCAGCAGTCAATTCGTTGTCTGCGTATGGCTCAAGATTTACCCAATGGTATTATGATGGGTTCATCGATGTCGATGACGCCATTGAAGCGAAATGGGGTAGAGGTAACATCTCAAGCAATGCTTGGGCAGCATCATCTCCAAATCGCCCAGATTATTGGTTTGTTAATCCATCATCTGCAGTACTCATTTTAGATGGTTTCAGAACCTCTGATATCGAAGAAAGCAGTACATTTGACGCAGCATTGTTAGACAACATTTTAGAAGTATCCAATGTCATTCCTTCATTCACTGGGGGTTCTAAGTATTTCTTCTATAATAATTCAGATGCTACCAATAACATCGCAGAAGTATTGGTCAAGGGTTTAAATGCTGGTTATGTAGATACATATAAAGCTGCCTTAGTTTCTGCGGGGTATACCTTGGTTGTAGAAGCTTCTGACGATACAGCGAAAGCTGCAGGGTATTACACAAAGAATGTTGGTGGAAAAGATTATATGGTCTTAGTGTCATTTGACGCACCAAGAAATGTGTTCTATGTCGGTGTTGCTGACAAATTACCAAGCAGTTATGCACTGGATTGGCCGATCAGTTTAAACATTCCAGCATTGGTTGAAGCAGACTCCGCTGTCTACATGGAAATTACCATGGACCGCATTTTAGCTCAAAATGCAAATGTTCAACGTATATTATTAGACTTGACTTGGAATACAGGTGGTAACGTTGGCGCATTATACCGCGTTGTAGGATTTATCACCGATCAACCATTTAGAGTCTCCTCCATCGATGGTGACACGGGTGGACATTCATCCAGTTACGTTCAAATCGTTGGCGTACCTAACTATTCAAATTTAAAATGGTCATTGTTAACTTCACCACTCACATTCAGTGCTGCAAACTCGATGGCAACCATTTTTAAAGAAAATAACTTAGGTAAAATCATCGGTAAGAAATCCGGTGGTGGCGCAAGCTCGATTACCCCAATCTTATTGCCAAACGGTACTGCATTTACGATGTCATCCAATAACATCAATGCTTATAGAACCGGTACAGGCACAGAAGCAGACCCTTATGTGTATCATCACAATGAATTTGGTATTGAACCAGACTTTGTATTGGATATGGAATTCATATTTGATAATGACAGATTGAATCAAATTATCGATCAATTGCCTTAAAAAGTCCGTTCGAAATGACATACGAAGTAAAAATATAGTAAAAAAACATCATAAAACCGCTATTTCATCACAATTAAAACGTTTTCATGATATTTTCATAAAACAATTTTAATATAACGGTTTTATTTTGAAAACAGATTTGATATAATGATAAAAACCCTTAAACAAGGGTAATAAAAGGAGAGAGAGAGAATATGAAAAAATTACTAGGTGTAATCACGCTAGTATTGGTAGCAGTCGCTCTAGTTGCCTGTGGTGGCGACAAGAACGAAGCCCCGACATTCGCTGGTGTTGGTCCTGTAACGTCATACGTTAACGTATCGTTCGACCCACTTGAAGGTGTCTCAGCTACTGATAAAGAAGACGGAGACTTAACAGACGCAATTGTTGTTGTTTCTAACAACGTCAATATTGCTGTTGCTGGTACATATTCAGTAAGATATGAAGTAAAAGACAGTAAGGATAAATTGGCATCTGCCGTTCGTACTGTAACTGTTGCTGAACTTGACGCTGAAAATGTTGCATTAGCACAATACCTATCAGGTGTTGACCTATCGAAGCTTCCTGTTGAAGATAAGGATATCTTATTCGCAGCAGCAGAAGACTATCTACTTGAAAATGTGTACGCTGGTGTTCCACTATACACTGGTGCTACAAGAGTTATGTACTCAAGCAGAGTACAGTTGTTTAGCCCTATTTATAACGGGGTATTGGGATTCGGTACAGCATTCTCGCAATTTACTGAAGATGACTCCAAAGTCATTATGTTCGGTTCTACAGCAGGTAATGTTGGTGAGTATACTTGGAGAGCTACTTACAGCACTGACCCTACATCATTAAACCAATGGATCGCCGATGATTCCTCAACAAGCGACTTCATCGATCTATTCACTGGCGCATTATACGATTTCTACTTCGACGAAACTAAGACTGGTTATGAAATTTTACCAAGCTTAGCAGCTGCTGAACCAGTTCCAGTTAATCCAACTGTAATCAATGGTAAAGTATATGCTAAGACATGGCAAATTCAAGTCAGAGATGGTTTAACTTGGAAATATCACCCATCAACTGACCTCGCTGGTTTACCTTCTGATCATGCTGAACTTGACGCTGAAGACTTCTTATGGACTTGGAGATACGCGCTTGAGCAAAAATGGTTTAGAGCAAGAACTGGTGGCGGTGACTTCGTTACAAGTGCAGTTAAAGGTGCAGCAGATTATCTATCTGGTGTAGTAAGCATTGACGAAGTTGGACTAAGATTAGCAGCTGGTAAAGCGAACACACTTGAAATTGAATACATCAACGAAAAGAGTGCATTCGATGTTAAATACCAATTCTCATCGACTTCTATGTCCCCTGTTAACCAACAATTATTAGAAAAATTAACCCCTGCGGTTTATGGTACTACACCTCAAACTGTACCATCATCTGGTGTTTACTATTTCGAAACATGGACTCCAGGACAACTATTAGTGTTCAAGAAGAATACATTACACCCACAAAGCGCAATGTACTACTACACTGGTCAACAATTCAGATTCATGAGCGGTTCTGACCTCATTTTCCAAGAATTCCTAGAAGGTAGACTTGAAAGTGCATCCGTTCCAGCATCTCGCGTTACTGAATTCGCATCTGATCCACGTGTTAAAGTTGCTCCACAAGCAACCACATGGAGAATGGTTATCAACTCATTTGGTACCGTAGCTAACCGCGATGCATACATCGCCGCTAACCCTGGTATCCCTCTATCCAATACATTCGTTCCTGAACCGATCTTAATGTATAAGGAAATGAGACAAGCATTATTCTTCGGTTTCGACCGTTATGAAGCAGCTGTAAACGTCGTTAAGACATATCTACCTGCTTACACATTATTCGCAAATACTTACTTCCTAGATGGTGAATCCGGTATGTCCGTAAGAACATTACCTGCTGGTGCTGCTATCCTTCAAAAATATGGCGCAGGTTCTGATGGTTTCGTACCAGATGCCGCTGTTGCTCTATTCGAACAAGCTGTAGCTAAAGCAATTGCAGATGGTCACTACACTGCAGGTACTGCTTCAAACTACAGAGTCATCGATTTAACCTTAACTTATGCATCCAGTGGTAACACTGCAGCACAAGCAATGGTTGCACAAATCAAACAACAATATGAAAGCCGTTTAGTTGATACTACAAACTTCGTTAGATTAACAATCACTGTTAACGACGTTGCGTTCCCTGGTAACTACTATGACTTCATGATGAAAGCTAATACAGACTTAGGTATTGGTGGTATCTCTGGTTCCTTACTAGATGCACCTAGCTTCCTAGACGTATTCGCTGATGACAACCGTGGTGGATTTACTCTTGACTGGGGTATTGACACTTCTACACCAAATATCGCTGTTGCTTACCGTAACCTCGATGGCGTCCTAGTCACTGAAAAGTGGAGCTATAACGCATTAATCGCAGCATTAAACGGTAAAGCATACATCAGAGACGGTGTTGAACAAAAAGCTTGGACAAATGCAAATGATCTAGTTGCTGCATACCTAGACATGTCTGGTGAAGTACTTGACACCGTTGGTGCAGATACTCAAGGCTTGGCTGGTTATATCGTTGGTGACCTAGAAGACTTAGCAGAAGAACTCAATGTTGACTCAGTTGAAGCATTCGTTGCAGTAACTGAATCTGAAAAATCATTCTTGTTCATCGTTAAGAAGACTGGATTCAACTACGAATTACATCAACAATTAGCATTAGCTACCACAGCACGTGATGCTATCGCTGCTCACAACTCTGGTTACACATTAAATGCAGTGTCTGAAAATCCATTAACTCTTGCTGAGTTAAATGCAATTGCATACATCGCATCTACTTATGGTTCATTCGCATCTCTTGATGACGTTTGGGCTGAAGTTGGTGTACCTGCTGGCGTTGAAGCGTTTGTATATAGCACACAATTCAATACCTATGCAACCGACGCGTATGTAGTCATTAAAGTTGGCTCATATTATGTAGGTTGGGCTTGGTTATAATTTTAAAGATTTAAATCAATAAATAAATAGTGTGATAATGGGGTGACCATATTTTTCCGGGGGCACCCCTTATTACGCTTTTAATTTCATAAATATCTTGTTTTTGTGTTATTATCATTGTACCTATGGTGTATAAGACATAAATAATGATATAATAGAAAAAACTATAATAAGGATGCGATCAAATGACAAAGTATATTATTCAAAGAGTAATCTGGATATTCATCATCTTATTTACTACTTTGACCATCACTTTCGTGTTGCTCAAATTAGCCCCTGAATATCCACCAACAAAAAATGAAGAAAAGGACACTTGGCTCGAAAAACAAGTGACAGATGGTTATTATACCTCTGTATATTACGATGCCAATAATCCGGATGATCAAGCCACCATTCAAGCCATTCGCGAGAATAATCGTGATCGAATGGATAAAACCATCTTTATTGTCACACCTATTCAAGGTAGTGGTGTCATTAAAGTTTTTTACCGTGTACCAATTGTTAATCAGTATTTCAGATGGTTAAATAACGTTTTAACCGAATGGAACTGGGGCACATCAACGCGTGTAAGAACGAATGCCAGTGCATTTAGTGTCATCGCTGAAAAGATGCCGCTCACGTTATCACTCAACGTCTCGGTCTTGTTATTCTATCTACCGTTTGGTTTCCTATTCGGTATTTTAGCTGCATTGAAGAAAGATACAATCGTAGACAATATCATGCAAATCATCATCATGATGTTCTTGTCTGTGCCTGCCCTTGTATTTATCCTCGTTTTGATTATTATCTTCAGTTATCAATTTGACCGCTTATTAGAACCACAATTCCCATTACTAGAACTAGAAAGTGGATGGGAGATTGCTAAAGGTTATATCATCCCAGTCATCGCGGGTGGTCTACCTGCCATTGCTGGTTTAACACGTCTATTAAGAGCAGAATTGTCAGAAGTTTTAACCAGCGAATATGTCTTGTTGGCGAAGACGAAAGGTTTGAGCCATAGACAAGCTGTTTTAAGACATGCGATTAGAAATTCCTTGGTACCAATGGTTCCAGTCATCATCGGTTCATTTGCCGGCTTATTGGGTGGCTCTTTCATCATGGAAAGCGTTTATGGTATTCCAGGTGTTGGTAGAGTTACACTTCAAGCATTGGCAGCCAACCAATATGACTATAACGTCATCATGGCATCCAGCGCATTCTACGGCATCATCGGTTTAGTCACCGTTTTAATCGTTGACTTGTCCTATGGTCTAATCGATCCACAAATTAGAATGGGGGCGAAAAAATAATGGAAAAGAAATACGATCAAAGTTATTTCCAACTGGTCCAAGAAAACGAAAAGTTAATGGATAAAAAGTTGCGTACAAAGCAACTCAGTTATTTCCAAGACGCGATGTTACGCTTTACCAAAAACAAATATAACGTAACCGCGACCATCATTCTTTTAATCATGATTTTAATGTCGATCTTCGTTCCGATGATCACACCAAAATACTTATATAGCCAAACCAATGCAGGTATCATGACCTTACCTCCAAGAATTCCGATTCTTGAGTTATTTGGTATTACCGATGGTACAAAGCTATATAAAAATCAACCCGTACAAGTTGACACAATTGTAATAGATGAAGAAGGTAATGCCTCTGGTACACCTGAAGGATTTGATTTAGAATACATTAAACCAGGCACCCTTAAATACAGCTATACGGTTGGTACAGAAGTCGATGAAAAATACGTTGGCGGAACCAATACCCTTTATGTAAACTATGACAGAATTGCGTATTCTGTGGCATCAAACACTTTATTTACATACACCAATGCCCATGAAATTGTATTGGACATTGAAAGCATCTCTGAAGGTGCTGAATTAAAAGTCTATCTATCTCAATGGAACACCAGCAGTTTTTCTAGAACATGGGATCAATTGGAATATTTGGGCTCAGTAACCAGTGAAGGTGTTCACCGCTTTGACCCGATGGATGGTGTCACCAGCGGTACAGCACGATTCATTGTATTAAAACTTGAATTACCCGAAAAATCCGTAGACGGCAGTGAAAATGTAGTTTTCAATTCCGTTCAAATTCAAAATAAAGCCGATGAAACAGTCGTTCAAGACTACACCGGTTATACACTGGCAACTTTCGTATTTTATACACATGGCCAAGGCATTGAAAATGGTCGTTTCGTGAGAAGAAACGCAAGAATGTTGGTCGCTGAATTCGTATATGACGTTTATGGTGCAATTTTTGCTGACAGACCAGCTACTATTGGTAAAGTCGAATATGAAAGAATCCTATCCGAAAACCCTGGCATGGCAGATACCATCGAACTGGATCCAAATGATGCCACAAAATGGACGTTTGGTTCAGGATATCCACTATCTGCAGTTACTGGATATACAGACTATACAGTACCTGGTACGGGGCTACAATTTAGAAACTATTTCGTCTTAAAAGACGGTGCTTATGCAGTCGGCTTTGAAGATACACCTTACTTTTTATTCGGAACCGATGAATTCGGTAGAGACTTATTTACCCTCATTTGGCTTGGTTTAAGAACATCCTTACTACTTGGATTTATGGCTGCGGCTGTAAACATCGTGGTAGGTATCATTTGGGGTTCAACTTCCGCTTATTATGGTGGTCAAGTCGATATCCTGATGGAAAGATTTGTCGATATTTGGGGTAGTTTCCCTCAAATTACGATGATTGGTATCATCACAGTCCTCATTGGACCGGGGTTCACCGCGCTCTTCATATTCATGATTTATGATGGATGGATAGGCGCCGCTTCGATTACCCGTATCCAATTCTATCGATACAAAGGCCGTGAATATGTCTTAGCAGCGAGAACGCTTGGGGCATCCGACCGCCGTATCATTTTCAAACACATCTTACCTAACGCCTTAGGTACGATTGTCACCAGAGTCGTATTAAGTATTCCATCGGTTATCTTCCTTGAAGTTAACTTATCATTCTTAGGTTTCGGTATCGGTAATGGTCAAACCTTATCGATCGGACCAATCGAATTGACAGGTACCTCCATTGGGGTCATCTTAAATGATGGTCAACAACAAATCATGGCTGGTAATACATGGTTGGTTATATTCCCAACTTTAGTCGTCGCCACCCTCATGATTTCTTTCAATATGTTTGGTAATGCTTTACGTGACGCCTTGAATCCACAATTGAGAGGTAGCGAATAATGAGTAATCAAGAAAAAGTATTAGAAGTCAAAAATTTGACGGTTTCCTTTAAGACACCTAATGGTCTTGTAAGAGCTGTTAGAGACATTTCATTTGATCTATATAAAGGCGAAACATTAGCAATCGTAGGTGAATCTGGTTCTGGTAAATCCGTAACTAACCGTGCCATCATGGGTATTCTCGCAGGGAACGCCATCATCGATGACGGTGAAATCAATTATCGTAACCAAGACTTAACCAAACTATCTGAAGCCAATTTCCACAAAATTAGAGGTAATGAAATTGGAATGATTTTCCAAGACCCACTATCGAGCTTGAACCCAATCATGAAGATTGGTAAACAAATCACAGAAGCGATGTTGGTCAATGGTAATCGTGTGAAAAATCGTTTCATCGATTTATTCCACAACGAATACCATGATTATCTCAATATGCTTACCAGAATTAAATTAGTTAAAAAAGACTTAAAAGACAAAATCTATGAATTTAATGTCGATAAAGAGTTGACAAAGGCTGAAAAGAAAGCCAAGATTGTAGCCTATAAAGCGAAATCGAAAGCTTTACTCACAGACCTTAAATCGCAATTACCTGACTTGAAAAAACGTTATTCGGCTGCAAAAGCAACCGCTAAAGTTCAAATCAAGAAGGAAATTGATAAAGTCAATTTAGAAAAGAAACAAGCAGTATCCAAACTCAACGCGGAAATTGCTAATAAAGTGGCTCAACTTAAAGATGCACAAAGCAATGAAGCTCAAAAAGCTAAAATCAATGCAGAAATTAAGGCACTACGTGTTGAATTGAGCAACTTAGATGAAAGCTTTAGAAGACGTTTTAGAGTTACACAACGTGAAGCTTACGAACGTGCAATCCAAATCATGAGAGAAGTTAACATCCCTGATCCTGAAAAACGCTTCAATCAATACCCATTCCAGTTTTCTGGTGGGATGAGACAAAGAATCGTTATCGCGATTGCGTTAACAGCAAACCCTAAACTATTGATTTGTGATGAACCAACCACTGCACTTGACGTTACTATTCAAGAACAAATATTAAACCAAATCAAAGATATTAAGAAGGAAAGAGACTTATCGGTTATCTTCATTACGCATGACCTTGGCGTTGTTGCGAATATGGCTGACCGCGTGGCTGTTATGTATGCAGGTAAGATTGTTGAAGTCGGCACAGTCGATGAAATCTTCTACAATCCAAAACACCCATACACATGGGCACTCTTATCTTCCGTACCAGATCTAGATACCAAAGACAAATTGGTTTCCATCCCAGGTACACCACCAGACATGTTATTCCCACCTAAAGGGGATGCATTCGCTGAACGTAATAAATATGCATTGAAGATTGATTTTGAAGAACAACCACCGTTCTTTAAAGTCAGTGACACACACTATGCTGCTACATGGTTGTTACACCCAGATGCACCGAAGGTTCCAACACCACCGATCATTCAACAACGTATCGAAAGATATAATCAACAAACCGCTGCTAAAGTTGCAGACACTAAAACCAAAACTAAGACAGTAAAGGGTGAATAATTTGAGTACTCCAAGACAAGAAATTTTAAGAGTGGAAAATCTCAAACAGTACTTTAGACTTGGTTCTGGCAGGAACAAAGCGGTCAATAAGGCTGTTGACGATATTTCATTTACCATCAATAAAGGTGAAGTTTTCTCGCTCGTTGGTGAATCCGGTTGTGGTAAGACCACCACAGGTAGAACCATCATCAAATTATATAATTCTTCTGGTGGTGAAGTCTTCTTTGAAGGCACCAGAATTATATCTGATGTGAAAAGAGCAAAAGCAGACCATAAAGCAGTTGTTACCCGTATCACAGCGGAAAAAAATGAAAAACTAAAAGCATTGGCAGAAAAAAATCTTTCTGAAGATGTAGTTAAAGAAGAAAAAGCACGCATTCAAGCCGCTTACGATGAAGAATTCAACAAATCCATGGCAGTTTTACGTCTTGCGAAACGTGACAAACGCTTTGTAAGCGTCAAAGACCCACATGGATTGAAAGAAATTGCAGAAATCGAAAAGAATGAACGTTATCAAGACATCCTTAAGCGTTATGCGGATGCGAATGAAGAAGTGAAAAATCAAATTGCAGAGATGGAAAAAGCAGTGAAGTCTGCTGAAGGTGAACTGGCACGTGCTGGTGAAGCCCAAAAGAAAGAAGCTAAGGCAGATTTAGCCAATAAAACCAAAGAATTGGCTAAACTTAAAAAAGAAATTAGCCTGAACGCCATCAGACAAAAACAAGATATCCTGAATTTGAAGTATCAATTGACACATAAAAACAAACTATTAATGCGTAAAATGCAAATGATTTTCCAAGACCCGATTGCGTCGCTCAACCCACGTATGACAGTCAAAGAAATCATTGCTGAAGGTTTACGTATCAATGGTGTTCGTAATGAAGCTGAAATCGATGCTAGAGTGAAAGAAGCCCTTAAAACTGTAGGCTTACTACCAGAACATGCGAGCCGTTACCCACATGAATTCTCAGGTGGACAACGTCAACGTATTGGGATTGCGAGAGCCTTGGTTGTAGAACCTTCATTCATCATTGCTGACGAACCTATTTCAGCGCTTGACGTCTCAATCAGAGCACAAATCATCAACTTGCTCAACGAATTGAGAGAAACCAAGGGTATTACCATATTATTCATCGCCCATGACTTATCGGTAGTTAAATACTTTACCGACCGTTTGGCCGTGATGTATTTTGGTAAAATCGTTGAAATCGGCGATAAAGACGCTATTTTCAATAACCCATTACACCCATATACTAAAACATTGCTTGAATCCATCCCACTCCCTGACCCTGCATACGAACGTACCAGAGTAAGAAGAGCGCGATACAATCCAAAAGAAGCGCATGATTATTCAGTAGAAAAACCAACGTTGCGTGAAATCGAAAAAGATCATTTCGTTTTATGCAATTCCGTTGAGTTCGAAAAATATCAAGCAGCCATTAAAGCGAATCAATAATGAATAAGGTTCGATTGGTTATTCTGTTTACCATTCTAAATGTGTTTGCCCTAATCCTCCACTTGTGGATTATGGGCAGCACATTTACCATTTCATCCCTCAGTGATGTATACTTTGTTGTGGGCATCGTCACATTTTTGCCATCCGTTGTTGCAATGACCAAAGCCTATGTGGTTTTCCAAGGGTTTAGTTATGCAATGAAATCGATGTTTGGTAAGAATTTTAAGTCGATGTATCCACATTTTAAAGACTATCAAGCCACCAAAGAGGATGACGTAAAGACAACGTTCTTCACTGAATTGCTCATCAGCTCATTTTCAGTGATGGTGATTGGTATTGTATTGGCGGTGATGGTTTAACATGGATGAATTAAAGCGTATTAACAAACAATTTACCCGTAGTTACATACTTTATATCGCGATTTTTCTCCTGTTTGTGGTTGCAGCGATATCGATTGGTATTTGGGTTAAAGATTCCAATGTAGAGTTTATGTTATTCCTGCTACTCATCATCGTATTGATGGTGGTATCGGTATACTTTAAATCCTATCTTGACCGCATTCAAAATGTATCCTATTTGATTAGAATCATGCGTAATGCCAGTGCCCCAATCGATTTAAATCACATGCGTGAAGTACCTATTTTTGAAGCCCATGCAAGACAAAAGGGGTTCACACTATTTTCCAGTGGACATACGTTTAAAGTGTTCTATAAAGCGGAAAAAGACCATATTAAAAGTTATGGTAGACGATACATCCTTCAAGTCTTGGTGGTTTTAGATCCTACTGAACCCATTTTCTTTTCCGATAAAACAGATGATGAAATCAACAAATTGAATCAAGAACTGTTGAAGAAGAAAATGAAAGTCAGCCGCATGTTGGTTACACAAATTAAACCAGTTGAAGAACTCGATGAAGCTACAAAGAATGCAATCAAAGAAATTGTATTTTATAGAAGTAAGCGAGAAATCATTTCGGTGATCAATGTGGCTATCCATAAAGCATCGAATAAAGCGGTTATGTTGTATTCGGATACTTATAGCCCAAGTCTTTACTATAAGTATCATGTAGAACAGCTTAAAACCCTCATATAATGACAAATAAAGGACATCTGACG
>JAEZHT010000036.1 GCA_023436805.1 Bacillota bacterium | reverse complement strand
GCACTGCACACGCTGAAATTGAGATGCCTGTGGTGATGCCTAAATTGGCTTTAGGGGTGAAATTAACCCCAGCTTCTGGCAGAGAAGCTTTGAAAAAAGACATCGCTTTAGCCATTTTAATGGATATGTATTTTTCAAACTCGACTAAAAACTATCAACAACTCTTGAACTCCAGATTGATTAATGAATCCTTTGAATACACCAGTATTGAAGAAGAAGGTGCTTTCACCATGGCATTCTTTGGAGATACAGTCGATCCAACGTTGTTAAAAAACCGTTTGACCAAAATGATTTTAGCTTTAAAACGTCAAAAACATGACCCTGTGGTATTCGAACGTCAAAAGAAGAGTACTTTAGGTTCATTCATTATGAGTTTGAATAGTTTAGAATCGATTTCCATGGGATTCACCAATTATTTGGCGAATGGCGTATCGATGTTTGAAGTACCTGAAATCATCGAATCGGTGACGATCGATGACATTCAAGCGATTGCAAAAGACATCAGTCCAAAACGGATTTCAAGTTTTGTTGTGATGCCAGCGAAATCCCAAAAAGCCACGGTTTGATAAAAAAATAAATTAAAACACGATTGAATGGAAATCCAAAACGGATTTCCTTTTTTTATATCAAATTATAGCCATTATCCTTTAATATGTCTCAATTCTGTAATTAGGTAAACTAAACATTTTGAGTATAATCAAAGACAAGGAGGTAAACAATGCTCAATCAAGTTACTTTGATCGGAAGACTCACCCATGACCCAGTCGTCAAAACCACCGAGGATGGCAAAAAAGTATCGGATATTCAAATTGCGGTTCAACGCGCATTTAAGAATATGGAAGGTTTATACGAAACGGATTTCATCGGTTGTAGTCTATGGCAAGGTTCAGCTGAAATCATTGAAAATTATTGCAAGAAAGGGTCTATGGTTGCAATCCGCGGCAGGCTTCAAACCAAAAAACTCGAATTGGCCAATAATAAAGTCATTTCAGTCATTGAACTCGTCGGTGAAAGGGTTATTCACCTTTCCAGTACATTCAAATCAAGCCCATCATGTCCTGAAGAAGACGCCTGAAAAGGGTCTTTTTCCATTTTAAATCGATTGTGAAAGTGGTGGTTTGTTGGTATAATTAAAAAAGGAGTTGATATTATGAACATTAATTTTGTTGAAGAAGTGACAAAGCGCAAAGCTGCTATTTTGAAAGACCTCACAGAGCTCATTCAAATTAATTCTGAATTAACCACATTTGACCCAAATCGTAAACATGCACCTTTTGGTGAAGGAATCGATGAAGCCCTCACATTTATGTTGAACTTGGGTAAACGCGATGGGTTCAACACACTCAATGCGGACCATTATGCTGGCCATATCGAATATGGTGATCAAGATGCCTATGTCGGTATGGTTGGACACCTAGATGTCGTACCTGCGGGTTCAGGTTGGTCTTACCCACCTTATGGCGCAGTGATTGCAGATGGCAAGATGTATGGTCGTGGTACAGAAGATGACAAAGGCCCTACCTTGGCAGCCTATTATGCCATGAAAATATTGAAAGATCTTGGATTACCTTTATCAAAACGCATCAAATTGATTCTTGGAACCGACGAAGAAACCGCATGGCGTTGTGTCCAATATTATTTCAAACAATACCCAGAACAACCGGTTGCTGGTTTCATTCCAGATTCAGAATTCCCGCTCACTTATGGTGAAAAAGGGATTCTAAAAGTCGTTGTTAAAGGCAAAATTGAGCCATCCACATTGGTTCGTTTTGATTCTGGTTTACGTGATAACATGGTGCCAGATCATGCCTTAGCAGTGGTATCCGATCTTTCATTAAAATCAAAATTTGAAGATTTCCTTAAAAATAAAAACTTAGTGGGTAAAGCAACCCTATCCGAAAAAGGTTTAGTCCTTGAAGTTGATGGTAAGAGTGCCCATGGTTCAACCCCAGATGAAGGTGTGAATGCGGCATATTTGATGGTTCATTTCTTCAATGAAGTGGGCATCAACAATGCGTTTGTGGATGCCATCAATACGTATTTATTAGATGATACCAAAGGCGTGAAGATTGGTGTCGATTATCTCGACAAAGAAATGGGTCCAGTCACCGTCAATGCTGGTGTATTTAAACTCGACAATAATCTTTTTGAAATTACACTAAACCCGCGTTATCCAAACGGCGTTGATCCAGAAAGATTCATCAAGCGTTTCGAAACTGCCTTTGAATCCTTGGGTTTAAAAGTAGAATTGGGTAAACACCAAAGATTATTATACGTTGACCCTAAATCCGAAATGATTCAAACCCTCATGACTGCTTATAAGAAATATTCCAATGATCACGACGCGAAACCCCTCACCACGGGTGGTGGTACATTCGCTAGAACCATGAAAAACTCTGTTGCGTTCGGTCCGCACTTCCCTAACAAGCCAAGCTACATTCACCAAAAAGACGAATACATCATTTTGGATGATTTCTTCATGAGCATCGCGATTTATGCCGATGCCTTGTATCAATTGGCTAAATAATGAAACAATACCTCGATTTATGTCGTCATGTGATGACGCATGGCACCGAAAAAGCTGACCGCACAAATACTGGCACCAAAAGTGTATTTGGTTATCAAATGCGCTTTGATTTATCCGAAGGTTTTCCTTTATTGACCACCAAAAAGGTCTATTTAAGAGCCATCATCCATGAATTGTTATGGTTCATTGCTGGCGATACCAACATCAAGTACTTGGTCGACAACGATGTTCGAATTTGGAATGAATGGCCTTACGAAAAGTTTAAAAAATCAGCAGATTATCAAAATGAAACGATGGATGAGTTTGTCCAAAAAATCAAGACAGACGATGAATTTGCGAAAAAACATGGCAATCTTGGACCGGTTTATGGTGCACAATGGCGTAATTTTAACGGTGTTGACCAACTGATGGAAGTGATTCGTCAAATCAAACAAAACCCAGATTCTAGACGTATCATCCTATCTGCTTGGAACCCAAAAGATTTACCAGAAATGGCCTTACCACCGTGTCATACCTTCATGCAATTTTATGTAGCGAATGGTGAGTTATCCTTACAACTCTATCAACGCAGTGGGGATATTTTCTTAGGTGTACCATTCAACATTGCATCCTATAGTCTATTTTTGATGATGGTGGCACAAGTGACTGGCTTAAAAGCAAGCACATTTGTCCATACCATTGGCGATGCCCACATCTATTCCAACCATTTTGATCAAATCAACTTACAATTGACTCGTACACCACGGGCTTTACCAAAAATGAAAATCAATCCGAATGTCGAAAATATCACGGATTTCAAATTTGAAGATTTCGAACTCGTGGATTATAACCCATACCCTGCAATTAAAGGGGCTGTGGCAGTATGATCAAGCTCATTTGGGCGATGGATCAAAACTGGTTGATTGGTAAAGACAACCAATTGCCATGGCATTATAAGAAAGATTTGGCTTATTTTAAAGAAAAAACCAAAGGTAAACCGGTGTTGATGGGTGATATGACCTATGATTCATTGAAGTCCTATTACAAAGACAAACCCTTACCATTTGGCCAATTATACATCGCATCCATCTCGGATCGAGTCTTTGATGACGCCATCAAAGTAACCGACATCGATGCGTTCTTGAAAAACTATTCAGATGAATTGTTCGTGATTGGTGGCAAAACCATTTACAGGTTGAGTTTGCCATATGCGGATCAACTCTACATAACATTCATCGAAAAATCCCATGAGGGTAATGTCTATTTCCCGCAGTTTGATTTATCACAATACCGCTTAATTCAAGAAGAAAAAGTGGATGTGTTACGTTTTTGTGTCTATGAAAAGGTGATTCTATGATTTCAGCAATTTTCATCATCGTTTGGTTCTTAAGTGCGGGGTTCTTTTTTGGGTTAACCTCTTCAGAACTGTGGATGATTCCAATATGGCTTATTATCGGTTATGGTTTGGCATGGTTATCCATGGTCATCATCCTCGTTGGGATGATGCCATACATGAAATTCACAAAAGTTGATAACAAGTTCAAACACTATTACATCCGAAGCATCGCGAAATTCGTGTCGATTTTCGCATTACGGCTTCAGTTGACCGTTGAGGGCAAGGAATTGTTGCCAACCTCGGGTAACTTTGTGATGTATGCGAACCACAAATCGTATGCAGACCCATTCATTTTGTACCAATTGATTGACCGTCCAGCAGGTATGGCTGCGAAGAAAGGCATTTATAAATTGCCTGTCATCCGAAACTACATGCCCTGGTTTGGTTGTATCCAAATCGACAGAGAAAACAACCGTGAAGCTGCAAAATCGATTCTTAAAGGCATCGAACAAATCAAACAAGGTATGATTATGGCGATATTCCCTGAAGGTGGCATCAAAGACCGTAACGATGAACAAATGGTCGCGATGCGTGCTGGTGCATACAAACTCGCTACCAAAGCAGAAGCACCAATTGTGCCAATTACATTGATTGGTACGACCGATGTTAAATACCGTGCCCCTTGGCGTATGACCAAAATCAAAGTCATTATCCATGAACCGATTTATAAAGAAACCTATGAAACCATGAGCACCACCGATTTGGCTGACCATGTTATGAAGTTGGTTAACAATACCATCAAAGAAAAAACACCCGCAAAAAACGGACAAAAACAAACAGGCTTCTCTGCATGAGACCTGTTTTTTCTTACATAAGACTTAATTTCTACCTTTCTTTTAATATAAATGTTAGATTAAAACTCATCGTTTGATAAAATAGACATGAGCAGGTGATTCCAATGCAAGATACAGACGCTTTATTAAAACTACTTAAAACATTGATTTCAAACAAATGTGAATCTCGAACCTATGTTGAACAATTGAGATCTTTTTTCGATGCAATAGCACTTCATTTCTATGGGATTCGCTACGATAAACCATTTTGTTACCCAGAAAATATAAAAGATGTCCAAGGGGTTTTTCTAGCCATTCAACAGTCTAAATCGTATTTCGCCCCTTATCACATCATTGAACTATCCAATGACAGCTATATGATGATTGATGGTCCCATACCGCAGTTATCCAATATAGACCGGTATTTGCTTGAAATCACATGGAAAACCGTCAGTTATCGTCAATATGTACGATTCTTAACCTTGATTTTGGATCATTCTCCAGACATGATTGCGTATAAAGACAAAAAGCAAATCTATCGTTATGCCAATAAAAAAGCGATAGAACGTTGGCCACACCTCGATACATTGATTCACAAGCATATCAGCGAAGTATACCCAGCAACAGAAGTTAAACGCATCACATCGATGGATGACGCGGTTTATAATCTCGAAGATTCTCAAACATCTGTCATCGATATTTTGTCTGGTCAGGGGTTTTTAACCGTAGAAAGTACACGCATTCCGGTATCAGATGGGGACCAAATCGAAGGTATCATTACCATCAATAAAAACATCACCGACATCAAAAAAATAGAAAACGAACTCAAACGCAGTTATGACTTCCAAGACATCCTCATACAAATTGCATCCATATTCATCAACGTGCCTGTGGAACAAGCCAATGAAGCCATATCTAAAGGGTTAGGCATGGTTGGTAAACACATCAACGCTGACCGTGTGTATGTGTTTGATTATGATTTTGAGAAAGGCATCACAACCAATACCCATGAGTATTGTAACGATGGCATCGAACCTGTCATCGATTTACTCCAAGCACAACCGATTGAAATGATCGATGCGTTTTGGATGGAAAGTCATCTAAAGCGGGAGAGCGTGTATATTCCCGACATCGAACAAATGAATCATGAATCTGGTCTTTACAGCGTCTTAAAGATGCAAGACATCAAATCTTTATTGACGATTCCGTTGTATGACGATGAAAAAATCTACGGATTTGTTGGTTTTGACGCGGTCAAAGACTACGCAAAATGGACCGTCGATGAACAAAAGCTTCTCAAGGTGTTGGCTGAATTGATCGTGAACCTCAAAGTCAAACAAACTCAACAAAACCTTTTGGTTCAAGAAAAGAAAAATGCGCTTCGTGCATCTGAAGCCAAGGGTGAGTTCTTGGCGAATATGAGCCATGAAATCAGGACCCCATTGTCGGGGATTACCAATGCTATCTATTTACTCAAAAACACCGAATTGAGTCCTGAACAAATGGATTATTTGGAGATTGCAAAAGCATCGGTCGAAAGCTTGAGTCGGATTGTAAACAATATTTTGGATTTATCAAAAATTGAAGCAGGCAAGCTTGAACTCGAGATGAGTTCATTTGATTTGGAAAATGAACTTTATCAAATTATAAAGATGCAAGAGTACAATGCCATTGAAAAAGGCATCAAATTGGTATTCGAATTCGACTATGATATCATCGATGAAATCATCACTGATCGTACAAGATTCAGACAAATCATGTTGAATTTGGTCTCAAACGCAATCAAATACACCGAAAAAGGGACTGTAAAGATCAAAACAACTAAAATTCGACAAGATGATCAAACTGTGACGATCAAAACTGAAGTATGTGATACAGGTATCGGTATCCCTAAAAAAGTGATTTCAAAAATTACAGACCAGTTTTTCCAAGTGGATGCGTCTATCACCAAGAAGTATCCTGGTACAGGTTTGGGTTTATCCATCGTGAAAAGCTTATTAGAACTTTTCCATAGTGAATTAGAAATAGAATCCGATCTAGGTAAAGGGTCCACCTTTGGGTTCACCATGACATTTACATTGGGCGTCCGAAGTTCTAAACACCCTAAAGGTAATTTGCGTGATAAAAAGGTGGTCATTGTCAATGTCAATGAAGAACATTCCAACATGGCAAAACGCTTTTTCAATGCCATGACACCACATGTTGATATCAAAGATCTAGATACACCACAAACAAATACCTATGATTTCATTGTTTTACAAAAAAATGTTGAGGATGTTGAACCCCATGAAGTGCGATTGTTAAGACACAAATTTGGTACCAATAATACCAAAATTGTATTGTGTTCCATCGATTCAGCGACACAAAACAAGAAAGATTTATTGGAAAAATCGATTGATTACGTTTTAACAATGCCGACCACACGTGAACGTGTAGAACATTTACTCACCTCAAATGAGCAAAAACCAGCCACCCAAGTACGTATCGATTCATCCATATTGCGAAACAAGAAAGCATTGGTTGTCGATGACAATAAAGTCAACCGTCAAGCGATGCAAGTTATTTTATCCAAAGCTGGTTTAGATGTTATACTCGCCTCCTCAGGGCTTGAAGCCATCGAACGAGCTAAATTCATGAGTTTAGATATCATTTTAATGGACATCCAAATGCCAGAAATGGATGGTTATGAAGCCGCCATGAAAATCCGTGCACTTGGTGGTGTTTTTCAAGACATCCCAATCATCGCCGTCACCGCGAACGCGACAGAAACCGCCAATGAAAAAGCATTGGCTCATGGTATGAACCGATCGATTACCAAACCATTCAAACCTGAAGTCTTATTGGATATGATGAAACATGTACTCGAAGAAAAAAACAAGAAACAAGCACATACCGATGCGTTAAAAGATATCCATAAAGAAGCGCTTTTTAAAGCCTATGATAACGATGTAACGTTCATCTATGAAATACTGAAAACATTCGCAGAAGATTATCAAGAACAAGTCGAAAAATTAAAACAAGCATTAAAAACCTTAAATTATGACGAAATGGAAAAGATTGCCCATTACCTCAAAGGCTCTACAAACTATATTTTCGCTGAAAAAACAGCGAAACGTTGTCAAGACATCATGAGACTGTATAAACAAGGTATGACAGACTTGATGCCAGAACAAGTCAATCAACTCTTGTTTGAACTTGCACAATTGTATGACCACCTCGTATCCGTTGATTTTTATCGTAATTAATCGCTAATTATTACAAATATGTGACATTTGGATGTCTTGTTTGGCACGAATGTCTAATTGTGATATGATGAATGTAAGAATTAAGGAGGTATCCCATGAGCGCACAAATTCTATTGGTAGAAGACAATAAAACGGTTCATAAAATCTTACTAGAGGCATTAAAGAAAGAAAACTTCACGGTATTGTCTGCATTTGATGGCGCACAAGCCATGTTTCAATTCGAAAAATCATCGATTGATTTGGTCGTTTTGGATCTCATTTTACCAGATATGGAAGGCAAATCCATCATTGAAGCCATCCGTAAAAGTGCCAATACACCAATTTTGGTTATTTCTGCAAAAAATACGGATGTTGATAAAGCGGAAATGCTGACTTTAGGTGCGGATGATTACCTTGCGAAACCATTTTCGATGCTGGAATTCATCGCGAGAATCCACGCAGCCATCCGTCGTTATCGCATGAGCAACGTCGACCATAAGCAAATCAAAACCATTGGTGATTTGGAATTTCACTTATACAATTACATGTTTTACAACCATGGTTTAGAGATGCCACTCACCAAAAAAGAAGCCAAGATTTTGGAACTCTTTTTCACCCATCCAAATAAAATAATTACTAAAAAAGAATTGTATGAAGCGGTATGGAACGAACCTTATTATGACGATGAAAATGTCATCAATGTCCATATGAAGCGCATTCGAAATAAAATCGAAAAGGATTCTACAAACCCTGAAATCATACAAACCGTTTGGGGTATCGGTTATCAATTTAAAGAATAATCTAAGACTAAAATCGTCCAGTTTTTGGACGATTTTTTTGTTCACAAGTTGTGTATTTTTTTCATCGTAAATGGCTTTCAATTTAGTCAGTTAAAGCGTATAATCAATATGACAACGATTAAATAAGGAAGAATTATATGAAAAAAATCATCAAACATCTAGGCTGGTTTATCCGAGCCGAGTGGAAACAATATACCATCATGTTCATCTTATTGGTGGGCATCTCAATCATCGCTTTAGCACCTGCAAAAGTGCTTGGTGAAGCGATTGATGTCATTGTTTCATCACGTTTAACCAAAGAAAGTTTATACTGGCTTGCGGGGTTATTGTTACTCATTCCCCTGACACGCTATACCATGTCTTTCATCTATAACTACATGGTAACCAAAGAAGCTCAAAAACTCGCTTATAAGCTACGACAAAAATACTTAAAACACCTCTTTAATATGGATTCCAAGTTTTATGAGATGTTTGAAAAAGGGGACTTAATTTCTAGAGTCACCAGCGATTTGGATGCCATCACACAAGCAGCTACCTCCTTGCTTGAAGGCATCATTTTTAACGTTGGTTTAATTTTATTCGCCATCGTCGTGATGGGAACCACCATCAGCTGGAAATTGACCATCATTTCGATTACAATCATGCCGATTGGTATCACAATCTTAAACATCATTCGTAGTAAGAAACGTAAATACATCAAAAAACACCGTGAAATTTATGCGGATATGACAGAAAAAGTACTTGAAAGCGTTGAAGGACAAAAAACCATTCGCGCCTACGTTCAAGAAGAAAATGATCTAATTAGACAAAATGACGCCATCCATAAAGACATCGAATCTTGGCGCTACATTGTCAAATATGAAAACTGGTTTACCCCGATGTTTGAAGTCATCTACGGGATTGCATACATCTTGGCATTCTCGTTTGGTACATATTACATCATCCAACAAGAAATGACCTTGGGTGGATTGATTACTTTTGTCGCTTACATTGGACAACTCTACGGACCAATAACTTCGATCTCAGGTATTTTTACTCAAATCAACAATGCCCACATTTCGATTGACCGATTTGAAGAAATCATGACCCAGAAACCTGAAGTCCACGATGAATCAGATTCACTCAACATCATCGAATTCAACGAGATTCAATTTAAAAATGTCACATTCAAATACCCATTCGATAAACATCCAGTCATCAAAAATATCGACATATCGATTAAGAAGGGACAGACCATCGGTATTGTCGGTCCTACTGGGGCAGGTAAATCCACATTAATCCGTCAATTGTTACGAGAGTTTAATGTGTCGGATGGTACGATTTTGGTCGATAATAAGCCTATTGAATCTTACAAGATAGAAGATATTAGAAACTTGGTGGGTTATGTACCGCAATCGCACATCCTCTTTAGACGCAGTGTCGATGAAAACATTTTGATTGGTAAACCGAAAGCGACCTCACAAATGTTGGATAAAGCCGTTAAACTCGCAGACTTTGAAAAAGACTTGATGTTTTTACACGATGGTTTACACACCATGGTTGGTGAATCGGGCGTGAGCTTATCTGGTGGTCAAAAACAACGCTTATCGATTGCAAGAGCATTGATTAAAGACCCTGAAATATTGATTTTAGACGATTCTTTATCCGCTGTGGATGCGAAAACAGAAGATAACATCATCAACCACTTAAAAGAATTTAGAAAAGGTAAAACCAACATCATTGTTGCTCACCGTTTCTCAGCAATCCATGATGCAGACATCATATTGGTACTCGAATCGGGTCAAATCACCCAACGTGGTACGCACAACGAACTCATTCGCCAAGAGGGCTGGTACAAAGCCCAATTCATTGAGCAAATGACGATGAGGTAGCCCCATGAAAACCATGAAAAAAGTATGGCGCTACATAGCCAAATATAAAAAATATTTAACCATCAGTATCACAGCGATGGTCATTGTACAGGTGCTGGGTTTAGTTGCCCCCCTCATTGTAAAATCGATTTTAGACGATTACTTAACCGGCATTGAACGTCCTTGGTATCAAACCACGGATACCAATGGTATTTTATACGACGGTCATTATTACACCCAAGATGAAGTTTCATCGGATGTCTTATCGGTCATCATTTATGAAGGTAAGTATTACGCCATCATGGATGTCGTTGAAATCGGTACGAAATCGATTGATGGACAAACTTTGACGGTTAGAAATAACCAAGGTGGTGTATTTACCTATGACATCACACGGTTGAGTAAAACCGAAGTATTGTCATTCTATCAACCATTCATCAACCCCATCATCATTTTACTGATTTTACTCATTGTACGTTTCTTCCTACAAATATTATTCACCTACATCCAACGTATTTCAACGATGATGATCAACGTCAATATCGTGAGAGATGCCCGTTTGGACGCGATTAAGTCGCTACAGAAGATGCCGATGAATTACTTTGAAAAGGAACCAGCGGGTAAAATCGCCAATAGAATCATCAACGATGTTGGTGGGATGATGAATTTATTCTCTACCATCATGAACTTGTTGGTAAATGCAACCATGGCGATTGTATTCGCCTACATTGGGATGTTCTATCTCGATGCGCGACTCGCTTTAATTACCTTCGTGATTTTCCCATTTGTCTACATTTGGTTGAGATACTTCATCAAGAAACTCAATGTCATCGCGGTCAAAGTAAATGAACAAAACTCGATGATTACAGCAAACCTCAATGAAATCATCAATGGGATTTCGGTTTTACAAATATTCAATTTTGAAGAACAAACTTCTGAGAAATTCAATCAATTGTCTGAAGACTTCTTAAAAGAGAAACTCAAAGAAACCAAATTACACTTATCGATTGGTTGGAACATGATTCGATTGATTGGTCAATTGGTCACTGCCTTCGTCATTTTATATTTTGGTGTATCCTACATGAATATTGCTGGATTTGTCGTCACTGCAGGGGTCATCTATGCTTACAACGACTATTTATCGAGATTGATTGAACCAGTGGGTACTTTATTTAGAGAAATCGGGAACTTACAACACGCCATCGTACGTACTGAACGCTTGTTTGTCATCATTGATGGTGAACAAGAAGACAGCGATTTCCATCCAATTGACCGTTATCAAGGAAAAATCGTTTTCGACAATGTCTGGTTTGCTTATGAAAAGAATAACCCTGTATTAAAGGGCATTGATTTAAACATAGAACCAGGTCAAATGGTCGGTTTGGTTGGACATACGGGTTCAGGTAAAACCTCATTGATGAGCTTATTACTCCGTTTTTACGACATCAAACCTGACGATATGGGTAACATCTATATTGATGATCAAGACATCCGTACCTACAGCAAACGTACTTACCGTCAACACATCGGAATCATCCTTCAAGACCCGGTATTGTTTAAGGGTACCATTGCCGATAACATTCGTTTTGGTGTAGATATCAGCGACGCTGAAATTGAACGCATTCTTCGTGAAATTGGTGGCGATAAACTACTAGATAAACTGGAGGATGGAATCCATGCGAAAGTGTCTAGACAAGGTAGTAACTTCTCAGTGGGTGAAAAACAAATCATCTCATTCGCCAGAGCCGTGGTTCATAACCCTTCAATCTTAGTGATGGATGAAGCGACCGCGAATATCGATACTGAAACCGAAGTGATGATTCAAACTGCTCTAAATAAAGTTAAAGTTGGGAGAACCACCATCGTCATCGCCCACCGCTTATCGACGATTAAAAATGCCGATAAGATTGTGGTTTTGGAAAAAGGCATCAAAGTAGAGGAAGGTAATCATACTGCTTTACTTGAAAAAAATGGTGTTTACGCCAACATTTATCGTTCTCAAATCAAATGATGTAAACGTTACATAGATAACCGTCTATTTATAGGCGGTTTTTTTATTGACATATTTAGACTGAAGGTCTATATTAAAGATTTGGAGGGATACGTTATATGTCTAATAAAATTGTTATTGTGGGTGGCGTCGCTGGCGGCGCGACTACAGCAGCACGTTTGCGCAGACTCGATGAATTTGCCGATATCATCCTTTTAGAACGCGGCGAATATATCAGTTTCGCAAACTGTGGTTTACCTTATCATGTGGGCGGTGTGATTGAATCAAGAGACGCTTTAGTCGTCCAAACCGTGGCTGACATGAAGAAGAAATTCAATATCGATGTGAGAAACTTCAGTGAAGTCACCAAAATCGATACAGGTTCAAAAGTGGTCCAAATCAGGGATGTTCAAACCAACCGAGTGTATACAGAAACCTACGATAAACTGGTGTTATCAACAGGTTCAGTACCTGTAAAACCGAGAATTCCTGGAATTGAAAGTGCGAAAACATTGTTTACACTGAGAAATATCCCAGATATGGACCAAATCATCACATTTATTCAAACAGAACACCCGAAACACGCCACGGTCATTGGTGGTGGGTTCATCGGCATTGAAATGATGGAAAATTTACATCATTTGGGTTTAAAGGTCACATTGATCGAAATGGCACCTCAAGTCATGGGGATGTTCGATTTTGAAATGGCACAAATCATCCACCAAGGGATTGCCGATCAAGGGGTTGAACTCCTATTGAATGATGGGGTCAAGTCATTTGATCAATCAGGTAAGCAAATCATATTGTCTTCCGGCAAAGTCGTTAATACCGATTTGATCATCTTCGCGATTGGCGTTAGACCTGACAATGGGTTGGCCAAAGATGCTAATTTAGCTTTATCAGATCGAGGTTCGATTAAAGTCAATGAATATATGTTGACATCCAACCCTGACATTTACGCCATCGGAGACGTTGTTGAAGTGCCTAATCGTGTTTCCAATCAAATGATGATAGCGGCGTTGGCTGGTCCAGCCAACCGTCAAGGGCGAATCGTAGCGAACCACATTTGTGGGATACAAGAAGCTTATCAAGGCACACTTGCAACTTCAGCAGCGAAAATTTTCAATCAAACCGTCTCATCCACGGGTTTAAATGAGAAACAAGTCAAAGCTTTAGGATTCAATTATAAAGTGTTACATATTCACCCAAGTAACCATGCATCGTATTACCCAGGGTCTGAACCCATTTCTTTAAAGGTGGTATTTAACCCTGAAACCGAAGAAATTTATGGGGCACAAGCGATTGGTGGCGATGGGGTGGATAAGCGTATCGATGTTTTGGCTACCGCGATATTCGCGAAAATGAAAATTACGGATTTAAAAAACATCGACCTCGCTTACGCACCGCCATATTCATCGGCGAAAGATCCAGTGAATATGGTTGGGTATGTTGCAGAAAACATGATCAAAGGACTCACCCAAGTGGTAACGTGGGCGGAGATTCAAGAACTCGCATCCAAAGGTGCCTATATTCTAGATATCCGTGAACATCAAGAAGTGTTGATCCATTATTTATCAGGTTCTGTGAATATCCCACTATCTGAATTACGCTCTCGATTAGCTGAGTTACCTCAAAATGAAACGATTTATGTGTATTGTCAAGTAGGAACCCGTGGTTACACCGCCCAAAGGATCCTTACACAACACGGCTTCAATGCCATTAATTTAGATGGGGGTTTTAAGTCTTTCTCTTGCGTGTTTGACGAAAATGGTAGTCAAGTCTGTTTTTTCCCAGTCAATGAATTGGGTGACCCTGTAGTCACACCTGTAGAAACAATCGAACCATCACATAAAGAAATCCTATTGGTGGATGCATGTGGTTTACAATGTCCTGGACCCATCATGAAGGTTTATCAGGCGATGGAAACCATGAAACCAGGCGAAGTATTGGAAGTTAAAGCCTCCGACCCAGGCTTTATGAAAGATATTCAAACGTGGGCAAATAAAACTGGCAATACATTAATTAATTTAAATAAAGATAATAAAACCATCACGGCAAAACTTCAAAAAGGTAAACCCGTGAAAACTGAAAAAGAAGACCCAAAAAACGGGTCGACCATCGTCGTATTCTCGGAGGATTTGGATAAAGCCATTGCCGCTTTCATCATCGCCACCGGTGCAAAATCAATGGGCAAAGAGGTATCCTTATTCTTTACATTCTGGGGACTTAATATCCTTAGAAAGCCAAAACATATGAAAGTGAAGAAATCGTTTATTGAGAAGATGTTTGGCTTCATGATGCCAAAAGGTACTGAAAAACTGCCAATATCTAATATGAATATGCTTGGTATGGGACCAAAGATGATCCGTTATATCATGAAAAAGAAAAACGTCGATTCACTTCAAACATTGATGAAAAATGCCATGGACATGGGTGTTAAAGTCACTGCATGTGCGATGTCAATGGACATCATGGGCATCAAAAAAGAAGAACTTATGGATGGTATTGAAATCGCTGGTGTTGCTACCTACTTGGGCGATGTCCAAACGTCTAACCACAATCTATTTATCTAAAAAACAAAACGTCAAACCCTTGCAGGCTTGACGTTTTTCTTTATCATGAAAATTTATCGTAGAAGACGTTGTGTTGTTTAATCTCGTGTTTATTCAAGACTTTGATACATGCATTGATCATTCCTGGTGAACCGCACAAATACGCTTCCGCTTCGGTGAGATCACCAGTGAGTCTGTCGACCACATCTGTAATCAATCCCGTTTGACCTGTCCAATTGTCTTCAGGTAGCGGTTCGGAAAGCGCTGGGATATATTCGAAGTTTGGAAACTCCTTTTGAAGTGCATCAAATTCTTCGGTCATGTATAAATCACGTTTGGATTTCGCACCGAAGAAGTATTTCACTTTTCGGTTCATACCGCGGTCTTTTAAGTAATATAAAATACTACGAATTGGGGCTTTACCTGACCCACCGGCGATACAAATCATATCGCGATTGGATTCTTCTTGTAAGTAGAAATCCCCAAAAGGCCCAGTCAAGGTAATTTTATCGCCCACTTGTAGCGCTTTATGAACGAAAGTAGTGGCTTTACCATTAGGCACTTGTCGGATGATGAGTTCGATTTCATCTGGTTGTGCTGGGTTTGAAGCAATCGAATAGGCTCTGATGACATCGATGCCTGGTACGACGATTTGTGCAAATTGACCTGGTTTAAAGTTCATCACTTTAGGGTCAATGAGTTTGAATTTAACCAACTTGATGTCATAGGTTTGATCGATGATCGATACAACCTTAGTCTTATACGATTTCGCATTCAATAATTGTTTTGGAATTTCGATCTTCATGTCGTCTTTGACTTTGACTTGACAAGATAATCTGACGCCATTTTCTTTTTCTGATGTGGATAAGAATGGCAATTCGGTTGGTTTAACCTCGCCACCACCTTCAATTAAACGGAATTTGCAGGTTCCACAAGTGGCTTTACCACCACAAGCGGAAGGCAAATAGATCTTTTGGTCTGACAGTGTATTTAAAACAGTATCTTCATTCTTTACTGGGACGATGATTTCGTCGTTGATCATGAGGATTTTTTCTTTACCACCGCCAAGCAATTTATCGACAACAATGAGTAATAGGGTAATGACGATCAATACCCCAACCAGGATGATTGGTACAAATATATTCATAATGACCCTCCTATATGCTTGCCAAGCCGGTCAAGCCAATGAATGCAAGTGCTAAGATACCAAGCAATACGAATACGATACCTTTGCCTTGAAGACCTCTAGGGACATCGGCATGTTTCGCCATTTTTTCTCTCAAACCTGCAATCAATACAATCGCGAGCATCCAACCTAAGGAAGAACCAAAGGAGAAGACGGCGGTTTCACTGAAAGTGTATTCACGGTTGACGAAGAATAAGGATACAGCGAGGACCACGCAGTTGACAGTAATTAATGGTAAGAATATACCAAAAGCGTTGTATAGTTTTGGTACAAACTTTTCCATCAACAATTCTAAAATCTGAACTGTCGCAGCAATCGTGATGATGAACACCAAGAGCGCAAGCGATGTGGTTTCGGTTTGTTTTAATAATTGGTAAATAGGGTAGTTGATGATCCCTGTCAAGGTCACGACGATGACGACAGCAATCCCCATCCCTTTCGCGTTTTTAACGCTGGTTGAGATGGCGATCAGTGGACACATACCTAAAATATATACCAATGCGATGTTATGATTTAAAATCGTTGCAATAAAAATTTCAATGAGTCTATCCATAGTTTTTAAGCCTCACTCTCATAGAATTTGAGCCATTCACGGATGCCCCAAATGAATAACGCGATGACGAAGAATCCACCCGGTGCTAAAGCCATGATGGACCAGTTGGTGAAGCTTCCTGGCATCACTCTGAAGCCTAAAATCGTACCAAAGGCTAAGGATTCACGGATGATGGAAACGACCACCAATACAAATGTATAACCCATACCTGCAGCGAATCCATCCACCAAAGAATATTTCACAGGGTTTTTAACTGCGTATGCTTCCGCACGCCCCATGACAATACAGTTGGTGATGATTAACCCAACATACGCACCCAATTGGGCAGCAATGATTGGGAAGTAGGCTTCTAAGGTCATTTGAACCAAGATGACAAAGGTTGAAATGACTACCATGTATGTGACCATTCTCAATTTGCCCGGAATCAACTTACGTAAGGCAGAGATGAACGCGCTGGATGCCATGACGACAAAGGTCACACCTAAGCCCATAGCAATCGCGTTTTCAACTTTGTTCGATACCGCAAGCGATGAACAAATCCCTAGAACAGTGACAACGATGGGGTTATTGACGGAGATCCCGTCTTTTAAAATATTAAACCATTTCTTATATTTTAATCGGATGAGTTTCATAAATTATACCCCCACCAAATCCCATTTAGCCTTAAAGGCTTCATAGGTCGTATTTAGGATTTCCATAAACTTTTCGGATGTTCTCGTCCCACCGGTGATGGCATCAACTTCGTTGGCTAAATCTTCTTCTTGACCATGGCGAATGATGATGTATGGGGATGACGTATCAAATACGGTGCCGACATAGGTATCTAAATACCAACGTTCAGCCACGACACCACCCAAACCAGGGGTTTCTGCATTTTCCAAAATGCTGATGTTTACTACCGTTCTAAAGTCACTTTCGAAGGTGATGACGCCACGAATGGTGCCCCAAACCCCACCACCAGAGAAGATGTAAGAGATTTGGCCTGTGCGATTGTCGATGTAGAAGGTATCTTCGCCTTCATACTGAATGACATCGATTTCGGTATCAAAAATATCGTGGATATTGTTCAAGTTATAGCTGATGTCATAAGCATCTAAAATGGCGGATTTGATGCTCGCTTCCTTATTCAAAGCGATTCTGTCTTTGGTGAGTAAATCCATACCAACCAATAAACCAGAAGTAACACCACCAAGGATGATGACGAATAACATCATACGGATGTATTGTTTCATGCGGCTACCTCCATGGAAGGTTCTTTTTTATAACTATCAATGAGTGGTGCAACAGCATTCATGATGACAATCGCGAAGGCAGTGCCTTCTGGGTACGCCCCAGCATCGGCACGGATAACCATCACAATGATCCCTATACCAATACCATAAATGACTCTTCCCCAACCAAATGTGGGTGCTGTGACTGGGTCAGTCGCCACGAAGAAGGCACCAAATAAGACGCTACCTACCAAGAGGGATGCGACAGG